>CAYFMB010000358.1:0-1534 GCA_964344095.1 uncultured Klebsiella sp. | reverse complement strand
GAACGGTCCTTGGCGTCAGCAGCAGGTGGTGATCAGGCGGAGTCACCAGCTCAGGTCTACTTGGCCTCAACCCAGCAGCAGCCCACCGTTCTCATCGCGGCTTGCCTCGGCGCTGCGCAGGTCGAACAGCAGGTCTTCAAGCGTCAGGGCCTCGAGTGCTCTTTGGCGGGCGCGCTCGAGCCGGCGGACCAGAGCCTGGGTGACCTGATCGGCCGCCGACACCTCGCCGATGGGGTTGATCAACGCCGCAGACGGGTCGCCAGGCGATTCACCCAGGGCCGCGAGCACGGCCGCCACCGTGATCTGGCGGGGCACAAGGGCCAACCGGTAACCACCGCTGCGGCCGCGTCGGGCCACCAGCAGCCCCGCGCGTCTTAGGCGCAGCACCAGTTGCTCGAGCATGGGCTCAGGCAGCTGCTGGGCGGTGGCGAGCTGATGGGTCGATTGCCACTCCTGAGGGATGGCGGCCAGCAGCAGCAGAGCCTTGAGCGCGTAACTGGCCTGCTTGCTCAGCACAGCACCGCCAACCGCTCGAGCACATGCTCGAGCGTGTAGCCAAACAAGGCCGGATCGGGCGGCGTCGTGCCGATGTCGGCCAGGCCCAGCTCGGCCCAGCGGCCATCGAGGCGCGCCTCGAGCTCGGCCGAACGCTGCAGGGGCTCGCCCCAAGGGTGGCGCTTTTCGGGGCCGATCTTGGTGGTGGCGTCGATCGCCAGTCGCCCCCCCAACCCCAGGCGCTCGCTGGCGAAATCGAGGGTGTCAAACGGCGTGTCCTCGAGCACGAACAGATCGCGCTGGGGATCCACCTGGGCGCTGATCGCCCAGATCACCTGGCGCGGATCGCGAATGTTGATCGCCTTGTCGACTACCACCACAAACTTGGTGTAGGTGAACTGGGGCAATGCGCTCCAGAACGCCATCGCCGCCCGCCGCGCCTGGCCGGGGTAGGCCTTGTCGATGGCGATCACGGCCAGCTTGTAGCTGAGCCCCTCCATCGGCAAAAAGAAGTCGACGATCTCGGGGATCTGCTGCCGCAGGATCGGCGTGTAGATGCGGTTGAGCGCGATCGCGAGCATCGCGTCCTCCTTGGGCGGCCGGCCGCTGAAGGTCGTGAAGTACAGCGGATCACGCCGCTGCGTGACGCAGTGGAAGCGCACCAGGGGTGAATCTTCAACCCCGCCGTAAAAGCCCATGTGATCCCCGAAGGGGCCGTCGGCTAGCTCCTCGCCGGGGGTGATGGTGCCCTCCAGCACCACTTCGCTGTGGCTCGGCACCTCCAGGTTGAGGGTCTTGCACTTGGCCAGGCGCACCCCTTCGCCGGCGTAGAGGCCGGCAAACAGCCATTCGCTCAGCTGTACCGGAATCGGCGTGGCGGCCGCCAGCACCAGCAGCGGATGCACGCCAATGGCGATGGCGATCTCGAGCTTTTTGCCCATGGCTGCGGCCTTGCGCAGATGCCGCGCACCGCCGCGCACGCTGAGCCAGTGCACGGTCATGGTGTTGATCGACTGCTGCTGCAGCCGGTACACGCCCA
>CAYFMB010000357.1:0-1541 GCA_964344095.1 uncultured Klebsiella sp. | reverse complement strand
GTGGTGGCGTTGGTGGTGGGCCTGGCCCGTTTCAGCGCCTGGAGCGACAAGGTGCTGGTGGATGGCTTCAGCAGTGGCACCGGTGGTGCGGCCCTGGCCGGTGCCCGCAAGTTGAGCCTCACCACCAGTGGCAATTCGCAGGCCTATGCCCTCTCGTTGGTGCTGGGTGTGCTGGTGATGTCGGCCTGGCTGCTCGCCCGTTGAGGAACGAACCATGACCTTGCTTCTCTTGGTATTGATTCCGGTGGCGGCTGCCGTGCTGCTGCCCTTGCTCAACCTCGAAGGGCGTGCCATCCGCTCTGTTGCGTTGGCCGCTGCGCTGGGGCAATGGCTGGTAGCTCTGTGGCTGTGGCAACACCCCGCTCCAGAACTGAGCGTCGACTGGTTGCCCAAGCTGGGCCTGCAGCTTGATCTGGCCTTGGACGGCCTGTCATTGCCGCTGGTGCTGTTGGCGTCGCTGCTAACGGCCATGGCCATCCTGGCCAGCCCGGCTGATCAGTCACGGCCGAAACTGTTTTTCGCGCTGATGCTGGCCACCAACGTCGGCTTGGTGGGCTCCTTCCTGGCCCGCAACGCGCTGCTGTTCGTGATTGCCTACGAACTCATCTTGATCCCCACCACCCTGTTGGTGGCGATTTGGGGTGGCCCCAGGCGCTCGGGTGCCGCCATTCGTTTTTTGCTGTACGGAGCTGTTTCAGGCATCGCCCTGATCGCCGCGGTGCTGGCCTTCGGCTGGTTGCAGAGCGGTGGTCTGGACTTCAGCTACAGCGCCCTCGCCGATCACAACCTGACGCCGACACAGCAGCGCTGGATTCTGGCGCTGGTGCTGCTGGCCTTTGGCCTCAAGCTGCCGGTGGTGCCGCTGCACGGCTGGCAGCCCCTCACCTACAGCGAGGCGCCGACACCGGTGGCAATGCTGCTCAGCGGAGCAGTGTCCAAGCTCGGCGCCTATGGCCTGCTGCGCTTCGGCATCGAATTTCTGCCCGAGGCCTGGAGCAGCTGGGCCAGCTGGATCGCGGCGATGGGCGCTGTGAGCGCCATCTATGGCGCCCTCAACGCCATTGCCCAGCTCGACATGCGCCGGTTGGTGGCCTACAGCTCCCTGGGGCACATGGGTTTTCTGCTGCTGGCCCTTGCCGCTGCCACCCCCCTGAGCCTGCAGGGTGTGATGGCCCAGATCCTGGCGCACGGGCTGATCATCGCCCTGCTCTTCTGCTTGGTGGGTCTGGTGGAGACCAAAACCGGCACCACCGCGATTCCGGAGCTCTCGGGTCTGCTCAATGCCCAGCGCGGCCTGCCCTTCACCATGGGCCTGATGCTGCTGGCGCTGATGGCCGCCGCCGGCGTGCCCGGCCAGGCCGGATTCGTGGCCGAACTGCTGGTGTTTGAGGGCAGTTGGGTGGCCTACCCCTGGCCCACCCTGGTGTGTTTGGTCTCATCAGGATTCACCGCCGTGTATGCGGTGCGGCTGTTCAACCGGGTGGGGTTTGGCCGGCTTGACAACGCCAAGGCCGACTGGGCCAGCACCAGCTGGGGTGAGC
>CAYFMB010000356.1:0-1550 GCA_964344095.1 uncultured Klebsiella sp. | reverse complement strand
CTGCTGGCACGGCGCTTGATGCCGTGCACCACGTAGCCCTTCTCGAGCAGCAACTCGGCCAGGTAGCTGCCGTCCTGACCGGTGATGCCTGTGATCAGGGCTACCTTGGCCTGGCACCCTGCCCCTCCGCTGCTGCCGCTGCTCACTGAATCACCCGCACACGTTCAAGGGATTCTGCAGGAGCTGCAACAGGCCGGTGGCAGAGTTCCGCTTCAGTTCTGCTCGTCGGCCCCTCAACGCCTGTGGCTCATCTGCTGATCACCGGTGGCGCAGGCTTCATCGGCACCCATACGTGTCTGGCGCTGCTCGAAGCAGGCCACAGCCTGGTGGTGCTGGACAGTTTTGCCAACAGCAGCCCAGCCGCCTTGCAGCGCGTGGCCGAACTCGCGGGGCTGGAGGCTGACTCAGCCCTGGAGCGCCTGAAGCTGGTCCAGGGAGATCTGCGCAACACGGCGGATCTGGACACGGCCCTGTCCACCCCAGCCCCAAATGGGGATGCCATTGCTGGGGTCGTTCACTTCGCTGGGGTCAAAGCGGTCGGTGAATCGGTACAGCAGCCGCTGCATTATTGGGATGTCAATGTGAACGGCAGTCGTCTGCTGATTGCGGCGATGCAACGCCACGGCTGCCGAACCCTGGTCTTCAGCAGCAGCGCCACCCTCTACGGCTTTCCTGAGACGGTACCGATCGCCGAAACGGCTCCGATCCAGCCGATCAATCCCTACGGCCATACCAAGGCTGCTGTCGAGCAGCTGCTGGCCGATGTGCATGCCAGCGAGCCCGGTTGGCGCATCGCACGCCTGCGCTACTTCAATCCGGTGGGAGCCCACCCCAGCGGCTGCATCGGTGAAGACCCCGGAGGGGTTCCCAACAACGTGTTTCCTTTTCTCTGCCAGGTGGCGGTGGGTCGACGGCCCGAGTTGCAGGTGTTCGGGGGAGACTGGCCCACCCCCGACGGCACCGGGGTCCGCGATTACATCCATGTCATGGATCTGGCCGACGGTCACCACGCCGCCCTCAAACGACTGCTGAGCAGCCCCAGCGAACTGCTGACCCTCAACCTGGGCAGTGGCCGTGGCCATTCGGTGCTGGAACTGATCGAAGCCTTTGCCAGTGCCAGTGGACGTCAGGTCCCACACCGCATCGTGGCGCGGCGCCCTGGCGACACGGCCACCTCCGTCGCCGACCCGACCCTGGCAGCCGAGCTACTGGGATGGCGCACGCAGCGTGACCTGGCTGACATCTGCCGTGATGGCTGGGCCTGGCAAAGCCGCAATCCCCAGGGGTATGGGAGCTGAGACGGCCCCAGTGCACCAGCACCTGATCCTGGCGGGGGGCGGTCACAGCCATGCCCTGGTGCTGCGGCGTTGGGCCATGCGCCCTAAACAGCGTCCCAAGGCCCTGATTACCCTGGTGAACCGCACCAGCACGGCCCTGTATTCAGGCATGGTGCCGGGCGTAGTGGCCGGTCTCTACACGCGCGAAGAAGCGGAGATCGATCTACGTCAGCTCTGCCAGCTGGCCGGTGTCTGCTTTGTACAGGCTGAAAT
>CAYFMB010000355.1:0-1553 GCA_964344095.1 uncultured Klebsiella sp. | reverse complement strand
CGCATCGATGCCACCTGTTACGACAACGGTTGTGAGGTGAACCTGAAATGACCTCGCACACGACTCTCACAGCTGCACTGCTGTGCAGCTGCCTGTCCCTGCCATCGCTAGCGGTGCCCTTGTCGGCGGCCTCCTTGTTGGAAGCGTCGAGCACCAAGGTGCCTGAGTCCAGCCAATGGCTCGCCCGTGGTGGCGGTGGTGGCGGTCGCGCTGGTGGCGGCGGTGGCCGTTCCTTTGGGGGTGGTGCTGGCGGTGGTCGCGGTTTTGAGGGTGGCGCCGGTCGTGGTGCTGGCCGAGTTAACACTGGTTTTGCCGGCGCCGGCAGTGGTCTCAATCGCGGCAGCGACCGACCAGCAGGGGGTTGGAGCTCAAGAGTTCAGAGCGATCGGGCCATGCCATCGCTCAACCGTGGTGCTTCTGGCAGTGGTTCCAACGGGCGTCTGGGTGACCGCACCGGGGCACTGAATCGTGATGGTGGCCTCAACAGCAACCGTGTCGGCAGCCTCACCGGCTCCCGCGATGTCACCCGCAACGTCAACCGCGACGTCAATCGCAATGTGACGCGAAACGTCTCGCGCAATTGGGGTCGCAACGTCAACCTGGCAAGCGTCAACCTCTACCCCGGTTGGGCCCGTCCCGGTTGGGCCGTGGCTCGGCCATGGAGCTACGGCTGGTATGGCGGTTGGGCCACACCCGCCTGGGGATGGTGGGGTGCCAGGGCTGCGGCCTGGGGCATCTCCACCCTGGCCACGGCGGCGGTGATCAACAACGCGGTGAATAACGCTGTCGATGACCACGTCAGTTACATCGCGGTTCCCGACTCCGATTACCAACTGCAGTACGGCACCATTGCTCCTCAGGGCAACAGCGGCGTGACCTTTGTGGTCACCGTCGATGGCAGTAGTTACCAACTGAGTGCCGATTGCAGCGCAGGCACCCTCGATGGCCGTGATCCCAACACGGCTGCCGAGGCGCAGCTGCTCAATGCGGCGTGTCAGGTGGCCTACGGCTCCGCTTAGGAGCCGTGCTGCTGCAAGCGCCTGGGGGGTGGCCATGGCCCAGCCCCCCTCAGCTCAGACTCGCACCACGCAGCGAAAGCCCATGTGGCAGGTGGAGGTGTCGAGGCCCTGGGCCATGCGGGCTGCCGGACGGTAGCGGCGGCAATAGCTGGGGGCACACAAAAACGAGCCTCCTTTGACCACTTTGCGGGGCACGTTGCCGTGTTGGGAGCCTGGGTCGATGCTCGCCGCACGGGCTCGCTCCGTGTCCGTGCAGCAGCAGTCCGCAGCGCCGAGTTGGTGAGCGCCATACCAGCTGTCGGTCCACTCCCAGACGTTGCCGATCATGTCGACCAGGCCGTAGCCGTTGGCTGTATAGCTGCCGACGGGTGAGGTGCGATCCCAGCCATCAAGGCGACTGTTGCGGTAGGGAAAGTCTCCTTGAAAGGTGTTGGCCACGGGAATGCCTCCTGGGTGGAGTTCATCGCCCCAGGCAAATTCACAGCCTTGGCGTCCGCCCCAGGCGGCCCGCTCCCACTGGGCTTCGCTGGGTAG
>CAYFMB010000354.1:0-1559 GCA_964344095.1 uncultured Klebsiella sp. | reverse complement strand
TGGCTTGTGCGCTTCATCCCTTGATGAAACAGCTCCTCTCCAGCCTTCATCCCAACCCCGGATGGGCCGGTGGCAGCACCAATGCGTCCGCTGACGCGACCCTCGCCAACGGCCAGACGAGTACGTCTGATGCCATCGGCAAACACTGCATTCTCGAGCTCTACGACTGCAACCACGAGCGGCTCGACGACGAAGCTTTCATCAGGGGTGCCATCACCGACGCAGCCAAACGGGCTGGCGCCACCCTGCTGCATCTGGTCACCCATCATTTCGAACCCCAGGGTGTGACGGGCCTGGCCCTGCTGGCCGAATCGCACATCTCGATTCACACCTGGCCTGAATCGGGCTATGCAGCCGTTGATGTGTTCACCTGCGGTGACCACACCATGCCCGAACGCGCCTGTCAGGTCTTGATCGAGGCCCTAGAGGCTGGCAACCACAAGCTGACCAGCTTCCGCCGCGAAACCCCGACAGCGATTGCCGCTGCCCTGCGAGAACCAGCCCTGGCGGCCTGAATCTGCTTTGGTCGAACCGCAACCACCCACCTCGGCTGATCAAGTGGCTGTGGTCTGTTGAGCGCTGAGGGCCCTGTTGAGCTTGCCACTCACAAGGCCCTCAAGATCCAAGCTGACCGCTGTAAAGCCAAGAGCGACAAAGGCCTGCACCAGATCCTGGCGGAGGCCTTTGTGCTGCAGATCGACCAGCAGCTGCGGCAGTTCAGCGGTGCCCAGCTCGATGCGAGCTGTGTCCCCCTGGCAGCGCACGCGCAGCTCACGGCAACCGCGCTGGCGCAGCCAATCCTCGGCCGCAGCCACGCGCTGCAGCCGTGTCGCTGTGATCGGCTCGCCATAGGGAAAACGCGAAGCCAGGCAGGGCTGAGCCGGTTTGTCCCACCAGGGCAGCCCCAGAGCCCGTGACAGCTGACGCACCCCATCCTTGTTGATACCAGCCTCAGCCAAGGGCGAGCGCACCCCGGCTTCACGGGCTGCGGCGATGCCGGGTCGGTGATCGCCCAGATCATCGGCATTGACGCCATCGACCACCACAACGGAAGCACCGGCCGCCGCCGCAATCGGCGCGATCAGGCCATGCAGCTCCCGCTTGCAGGCATAGCAGCGCTGTTCGGGGTTGCTCGCATAGGCAGGGTCGGCCAACTCGGCAGTCGTCACCTCCTGATGACGCAATCCCAACCAGCTGGCCTGTTGCGCAGCCTCAGCGCGCAGATGGGGCGCCAGGGCTGGCGACACCCCGGTAATCGCCAGGGCTGCCGGCCCTAGCTGCTCCACTGCAAGGGCCGCCACCAAAGCGCTGTCGACCCCACCCGAATAGGCGACCACCACGTGACGGGCCGCGCGCAACTGACCCCGGACCTGCACCAAGGCATGCTCTAAGTGCCGCGGCAACGGCTCCAGCAGAGTGAAGGCCATGGCTCAAGGCCGTGAACCCCGCAATCCTGGCAAGCGAGACGCTGAGCCTGGGCGCCAGGCTGGGTAGCATCCGCCCATGAGCAGCACCCAGACGCCGCAACGGGGCACCGGCCGGGGCATCGGCATCCGCAC
>CAYFMB010000353.1:0-1603 GCA_964344095.1 uncultured Klebsiella sp. | reverse complement strand
CCATCGCCAGCTGGCTGCGGCGTGAGGCGATGCGCAGGGGATTGGCCATCAGAACTCGTTGGTGGCAGCGGCAGCCGCCAGAACACAGCCGCCAAGACTAGGCAGTGATGGGTCCTCCCCTGCGCTTTTCAGTCAAAGAAATTCAGCGGCAGGGGCCCCCAGGTGTCTTCGGCATCGGGATCGGCCAGGTTGTGCCCCGTGATCAGCAGCCCTTCACCCAGGCCGCTTTCGGGCCGTAGCTGGAAGCGGCCGGTGTTCTGGTTGCCCTTGAGAAAGGCGCTGCCGGTCACGTCCTGGGGTTGCGCACTGGCGGGATCCGGCTCTAGCGCCTGCCACTGCAGCGCCCGTTCACAGGTGCGCAGGGCACTGACCGCGGCGCTGCCGCTCGGTGCCATCACACCGATCGTGAACCAGTCGCAGGCGTCGAGGTGCGTCAGCAGCTCCTGCCGCAAGGCGGCGCGGCTGTCGGGTTGCAGATCAGGGGCGCTGCGCAGACCGCGCAGATCCTTGAGGGTGAAGGACATCAGGGTGTGTTCCAGACAAACCTGGACGAGGCGGCGTAGTTCCAAACGAACACCACCAGAATCCCCGCCAGCTGTGCCCAGACCGTATCGCGCGCCACAAAGCTGTAGAAGGCCGCCGCCAATCCCACGTTGGCGAGCACCGGCAGCGAGGCCACCAGCAGAAACTTCAGCAGACCGCGGATCAGGGCGCCGCCCGTTAGACGCTGAAAACGAAAGGTCAGAGCGTTGTTGATCAGGTAGTTCGAGCTGGCCGCCACCACCACCGCCACGGGAAGGGCCGTGGTGAAGTTGAGACCAGCAAGGCTCATCAACACCTGGGTGACCAGAAGCTGCACGACCACACCGCTGGCACCGACCAGGGCAAAGCTGATCGCCCGGCGCGGCAGCAACCTCAGGCTCAGGCTGTGCAAGATCGAGATCAGGAAGTCCCAGAAGATCGCCAGATCGAGTTTTGAACTGCCGTAACTGCGCGGCTGGAATTGCAGCGGCACCTCGCCCACCCGCAAGCGTCCGCGGCTGACGGCCAGCAGTTCATAGAGAAACTTGAACCCGTTGACATCGACCGCCCGGATCACAGGCTGCAGGGGTTCGAGCCGCAGCGCAAAAAAGCCGCTCATGTAATCGCTGAGACCGGCATAACGCTGCGGCAGGCTGAACCGTGCGCTGGCATTGGCCCAGGTGGAGCCGCGTTCGCGGCGGCCGCTGAGGCCGTGGATCTGGGCATCGGCATGGAAACGGCTGCCGATCACCAGGTCCAGATCTTGCTGCTGCAGAGCGTTGATCGCCTGCAGCACCGAAGCCGGTTCGTGTTGGCCGTCGGAGTCCATGACGACGGCTACATCGCCGCTGGCATCGAGCAACCCCTCCTTGATGGCGCTGGCCAGGCCCGAGCGTCCCACCCGCCTGATCAGCCGCAAGCGGGGTTCGCTGCGGGCCAACTGCCGGACCAGCTCGGCAGTGCCGTCGCTGGAGTCGTCATCGACCACCAGCAGCTCGAGATCCACCTGCTGCTGCAGCGGTAGCAGCTGCGAAAGAAGCGGTTCGATGTTGCCCCGCTCGTTGTAGGTGGGCAGCACGAT
>CAYFMB010000352.1:0-1612 GCA_964344095.1 uncultured Klebsiella sp. | reverse complement strand
TGGCTGCGCTCGTGCAGGCGCTCCCTGAAGCGGTTGAGCTGGCGGGTCAGCTTGCTGGCCACCAGGTCGATGCTGGCGTACAGATTGTCGGAGCGTTCCTGGGCGCGGATCACGGTGCCGTTGGCAAACATCGTGACCTCGGCGGTCTGCTGGGGCACCCGCGGATTGCGGGCCACCGACAGGTGCACGTCGGCCTCCTTGACCATCCCCTCAAAGTGGTTGATGGCGCGGGTGAGCTTGGTTTCGGTGTACTCCCGGATCGCCGGGGTCACCTCGAGATTGCGGCCATGGATGAGCAGTTTCATCGCGGTGTCAGGCCTCCGTTGCTCGGATTGGTTCAACGCTAGGAAGGCTTGATGGCGCGGTCCACGGGCGACGCAAACCTTCGTCAACCGGCGATCCTGCTGGAGCCGGCGGGTCTGGTGCCCTTTATGGATGGCTGGCAGCAGCAACAAAGGCTGCAACAGCAGTTGCTGGCCGACCCCGACGGCCCCGACGCGGTGCTGCTGCTCGAGCACGAGCCCTGTTACACCCTGGGCCGCGGCGCCAGCACCGGTTTTTTGCGCTTTGACCCGGCGCAGCCGCCCCACCCGCTGTTTCGCATCGATCGCGGCGGCGAGGTGACCCACCATTGCCCCGGCCAGCTGGTGCTTTACCCGGTGCTCAACCTGCAGCGCCACGGGGCCGATCTGCACTTGTACCTGCGCACCCTGGAGCAGGTGGTGCTGGATGTGCTGGCTGCCCTCGAGCTGCCCGGCGAGCGCAGCAGCGGTCAGACCGGGGTGTGGCTCCAGGGGCGCAAGGTGGCCGCCATCGGTGTCGGCGCCCGCCGCTGGATCAGCCAGCACGGCCTGGCCCTCAACGTGAGCTGCGATCTGGCGGGCTTTGCCGCGATCGTTCCCTGCGGCATCAGCGACCGGCCGGTGGGGCGCCTGGCCGACTGGATCCCAGGGCTCAGCTGCGCCCAGGTGAGGCCCCTGCTGATGGCGGCTGTGGCGGCTCGGTTTGGGCTGCGCTGGTGCCCGCGGCCTAGTCCATTGCGTCAGGTCTAACGCGATCTCGGCAGCGGCAGAAACGCTGCAAAAACACGCCAGACTTCTGGCGCTTTTTTTAAGGCTGCCTCGATGCCCCTCCTCACCACCACCGCCGAGGTGCATTGGAGCGGCAGCCGCCAGGATCAGCAGGCCCTGGCCCAACGCGCCGACTGGAGCCAGATCAGCCGTATCGACCAGCTGTGGCCGGTGCTGGCCGAGCGCCACCGCGATGCCATCGCCGTTGAGGCCCCCCATGCCAGTCCGCCAGAGCGCTTCAGCTACCGCGAGCTCAGCGATCGCATCGACTTAGCAGCGGCCGCCCTGGGTGCCCTGGGTCTGCAGCCCGGTGAGGTGGTGGCCCTGTTTGCCGAAAACGGGCCCCGCTGGTTGATTGCCGACCAGGCGATCATGCGTTGCGGTGCCTGCAACGCGGTGCGCGGGGCGACGGCGCCGCTCGATGAGCTGCGCTACATCCTTGACGATTCGGGTGCCGTCGGTCTGGTGGTCGAATCGGCGGCCCTGCTCGAGCGGCTGGAGCTGTCTGTCGATCAGCTGCAACGCCTGCGCTTTGTGGTGGT
>CAYFMB010000351.1:0-1651 GCA_964344095.1 uncultured Klebsiella sp. | reverse complement strand
TTGGCGATGCCGGTCTGCAGGCCGGTGCCGATGTCTTCAAAGCCGAAGCTGCCCGTGGCCCAGAACAGGCCGAGAATCCCGAGCAGTAGGCCGAAATCGCCCACCCGGTTGGTCACAAACGCCTTCTGGGCAGCGTTGGCGGCGCCGTCGCGGTCGTACCAGAAGCCCACCAGCAGGTAGGAGCACATGCCCACCAGCTCCCAGAACACGTAGATCTCGAGCAGGTTGGGGCTGATCACCAGCCCCAGCATCGAGCTGCTGAACAGGGCCAGGTAGGTGAAAAAGCGCACATAGCCCTTGTCGTGGGCCATGTAGCCATCCGAATAGACCATCACCAGCAGGGCGATGGTGGTCACCAGCGACAGCATGACCGCCGCCAGCGGGTCGACCCTGAAGCCCATTTGCAGGTTGAAGCTGCCGGCGCTGGCCCAGTTGAACAGCACCTCGGTGGGCCCAGCACCAGCCAACTGTTCGGCCAGCACGGCATAGCTGAGTACCGCTGCTGCCCCCACGCAGGTGAGCAGCAGCACGGCCACCGGTTTGCGCAGGCGGTTGATGGTGCGGTTAAAGCTGATCAGCCCCAAACCGGTGATCAGGGCGCCGATCAGGGGCAAGACCGGAATCAACCAGGCGACGTCTGCGGCTGATGGCATCCGGCGGGGCTCCCTAGGTGCGGGCTCGTGGCGAGTGTAGGAAGCGCGGCGCCTCTGGCCTTGGCTCTGTCAGAAGCCGCTGCACAGGGGTGCGCTGATTAACCCAGCCAGTGGGCCAATCCGGTGCGCGCAAACGCTGTGGAACCCAGGCCAATGAAGCGGTGGGCCCACCAGAACACGCCCACGGCGATGGCAATGCCCAACTGCGCTGGCCGCAGGAACTCGCTCAGCACCAGGGTCTGGCGGCCATCGAGCACGGCTTTGAAGGGGATGATTGAGGTGCTGGCCTTGAGCTCCTCAAAGGCCGCCCCAAACCTGTTGAGCAGACGGCGGTCACCGTTCCACACGGCAAACAGGTGATGGCCGATCAGCCCCACGCAGGCGGCCACCATGAAGCTGCTGCCAATCCACAGCAGGTGGGTGGCACACCACAAAATTTGGCCCACCGCCTGGGGGTGGCGGCTGATGCGAATGATGCCGGTCGCATACAGCCGCACCTGGGGCTTCAGCACCGCCGGGATCTCCAGCAAGTTGTAGGTGGCCGGATACAAAAACAGAAAGCTGATGGCGGTGCCGCTCCAGACCAGCGGCATGATCCAGGGCTGGTCCTGCAGGTTCCAGAGCCGCACACCGTCGTAGCGGTGCGCCAGGAAGTAGCCGATCACCACCACCGCCGAGGGAATGCTGACGGCGGCAAACAGCAGCCGCCAGGCCCGCTCGCCAATGCGCGCTGCCCCCCAAGCCCGCAGTGAGGCGCCGCCGCTGTGAATCACGGCAAAGGCCAGCAGCAGCGCCAGCATCACCCAACTGCTGTGGTGCAGGGAGCTGGCCATCACGGGCTGCAAGGACTTGTGAAGCTGACGATTCTGCCGTTGAGGCCCCCTAGAGTCAGTTCCCGATTGCCGCATCGCCCCCCGGGCGAGCCTGGATCCCCAGAGCGATGGCTGATCTGCCCTTCACCCTTGATCAGCTGCGCATTCTGCGGGCCATCGCCAGCG
>CAYFMB010000350.1:0-1655 GCA_964344095.1 uncultured Klebsiella sp. | reverse complement strand
CGCCATCTCGAGGCGGCGACCCCGGTGGCCCGCGATCACCAGCTGACGCCGTTTGAACTGATCACAGCAGCCGCTTTTCTTGCCTTTGCCGAGGCTCAGCTCCCCCTGGTGGTGCTCGAAGTGGGATTGGGCGGCCGGCTTGATGCAACGAGCTGCCATCCCGATCGGCGCGTGATCGGCCTGGCGTCGATCGGCCTGGATCACCGCGAGTTTCTGGGACCTGACCTGGCCAGCATCGCCGCCGAGAAGGCAGGCGTGCTGAACCATGGCTGCATCGCCATCAGCGGGCCTCAATCACCTGAGGTGGTCAGCGTGCTGGCCGCTCAGGCTCAGGACCGTGGCGCCGAGTTGCGCTGGGTTGCGCCGCTGCCTCAGAACCCTGCCGGTGAGCTGTTCATCGAAGGCCAGTGGTGCTCCTGCGGCTTGCAGGGCACGGTGCAGGCGACGAACAGCGCCGTGGCCTTAGGGGTGTGCCAGGCCCTGGTTGAGCAAGGCTGGTCGATTGATGCAGCGGCGCTGCGGGCGGGGTTTGCTGCGGCGCGCTGGCCGGGGCGGCTGCAGCAGCTGGTCTGGCGCGGGATACCCCTGTTGCTCGACGGGGCCCATAACCCCCCAGCTGCAGCTGCTCTGCGCGCTGAGCTGGATGCCCACCCTGAGCGCCATGGGCTCCGACCCGGTCCGCGCCACTGGGTGATCGGCATGCTGGCCAACAAGCAGGGGCCGGAGATCTTGCGCCTGTTGCTCGCTCCCGGTGATAAGGCCTGGATTGTGCCGGTGCCGGGGCATGCCAGTTGGGGCAGGGATCAATTGGTCCTGAGCCTGCCGGCGCTCCAGCATCAGTTGTGTTCAGCCCCTGATTTGGCGATGGCTTTGCAGCTCGCCAGCAGCGTTGCGATCGGTCCCGTTGTCGTTGCAGGCTCGCTGTATCTCTTGGCTGAGCTCAGTGTCTCGACAAGTTGATGCCGTTTCGCAAAGCTGGCCAAGCATGTCTGTTGGCTTGTGTTTGCCTGATAAATGTTGGGAACAGATGGCTATCGAATTGAGGCGGTCTCGGAGGTTTGCTAGAACGGAATATGCATTGTGCTGACACCGGGCAGTGCCTTTTTATTGATGTTATGCAGTGATTGCATCACCATCTTGGCAGCCTTTGCTGTGTTGTGAAATCTACTTTTTGAGGGGTGTGGGTTAGTCTGGATTTCGCTTTTTAGATCGGTATGGTTTCGGGTTCCGGGTATGGCGTGACCCCAGCGCCGACGCCGACTGCTGCCCCTGGTGGTCCAGCCAACACCAGCCCGCCCATCAGTGGAGGTGGATACGGCGTCACACCTGCCCCGACGCGGCAGCCGCAACCGCCCGCGATCACGCGCCCGCCGATTGCCACGCGCCCTCCCTTAACGCCGCCATTCGTGACGCGTCCGCCCATTGGCGTAGGTGTGTTTGGTGTCAAACCTTCCCAAACGCGGCAACCGGCTCCACCGGCTATAACGCGCCCGCCAATCACGATACGACCGCCTGCCATCACGCGACCGCCGGTGACCACGCGTCCACCGGTCACAAAACAGCCTTCAACGACGCGCCCTCCCATCAGCGGCGGTGGGTACGGCGTGCGATCGGTGCCTCCGGCCACCACGCGTCCACCGGTCACGACACGTCCA
>CAYFMB010000349.1:0-1686 GCA_964344095.1 uncultured Klebsiella sp. | reverse complement strand
CGACGCCCGCGCCGGCGTTCACGCTGCAGGCGCTGGCTCCAGGCTTTGAACACAGTCACAAAAGTGAGTTCGCGGACGTGGGCCCTCAACGCTGCCCACCAATGGATTGGGGGTCCTTAGCCCGCGTTGGCCCCCTCCACTGTCGCAAGCGCTGCAGGGAAGGGAAGCCCAGCGCACCCTCAGGCGCCAAACCCCAACAACTTGCAGGCCGCCAGCACCAGCACCAACGCCAGCAGACGCCGCAGCCAGGCGACAGGCCAATGGCGGCTGCCAAGCCGTGAGCCAAGGGCCCCAGCCAGCATCACGACCACGAGCATCCAAAGGCTCTGATCCCCCCAAACCAGTTCCAAGGATTGGCGGGATGTGAACAAGCCCAGCAACCCACTGATGGAGTTGCCAAAGATGAACACCGATGACACCGCTGCCGCCTGGCGGGTCAGGGCCCAACCGCGCAACAGCAGCAATGGCGTCAAGAACACACCCCCGCCCGTACCGGTGAGCCCGGCCAACAGACCCAGACCCATGCCCACCAGCGCCAACACCCAGGGCCGCGGATCGCGCAACGTCTCGGGATCCCTGGGCTGCTGCACAAAGCGAACGGCCGACACCAACAGCACCAGGGCAACCAGCCGCTGAAACCAGACCACCGGCAGATCCAGCCAGCCGCCCACGAACGCCATCGGCAAGGCACCGAGCAACAAGGGCATAACCAGACGCCAGCGCAGCTGCCCGGCCCGCCAGAACTGCAGGCTGCCCTGGGCCGTGACCGCCACATTGAGCAGCAAAGCGAGGGGCTTGATCGCCGCCGCTGGCCAACCCGCGAGCGCCAGCACCGCGATGTAACCGGACGCCCCGCCATGGCCCACAGCGGCATACAGGACGGCCACCAGGGCCAGCGGCAGCAGTAACCAGGGAGACTGCTCAGCCACTCAACCGGCAGGTTCGGTCAGCCGCGGCAGCAGCTGCACCAGGTTGCAGGGGCGGGTGTCCGCGTTGAGCTGGGCCGAGATCAACCGATCCCAGGCGGTCTGCACCGCATCGAGCGAGCCCGGCAGCACAAAGATGACGGTGCCGTTGGCCACGCCTGCCAGGCAGCGGCTCTGCAACGTGCTGGTGCCGATCGTGTCGAATGACAGCACCCGAAACAACTCACCAAAGCCTTCGATCGTCTTGTCGAGCAGGGGCGCCACAGCCTCGGGAGTGCCATCGCGACCAGTGAGACCGGTACCGCCGCTGCTGATCACGACCTGCACAGAGGGATCGGCGATCCAACGGCTCAGTTCGGCGCGAATTTGATACCGGTTGTCGCTCACCAGACGCCGCTCCGCCAAGCGATGACCATCGCCCTCCAGACGAGCCAGCAGGGCATCACCCGAGCGATCGTCAGCGAGGGTGCGGCTGTCGGAGACCGTCAGCAGGGCAATGGCCAGACCCACAGCAGCAGCAGCAGCACCTCAGGCCATGGTCGCAAAAGATTTCCGCGACGCTGCCTAACGTCAGGGCCATGGCTGACACGGGACCAAGCACCGAAGCCGCCCCCCTGCGCATCCGCCTGTTTGCGGCCTTGCGGGAGCAGGCCGGCTGGAGCGAGCGCAGCTGGCCGTTTGCGCCCGCCATCACGCCGAGGCAGGTGTGGCAGACGCTGCAGTTGCCGGGTCGCCTCGACGCGTTGCGCATCGCCGTCAA
>CAYFMB010000348.1:0-1701 GCA_964344095.1 uncultured Klebsiella sp. | reverse complement strand
ACGTAGTCGACATTGACGTCGAGCACGTGGGCATTTTCTTTGACCTGGCCGCGCGCGACAGCAACAAGACCATCCCAGTCTTCAGCCGCCAGCAGCTCGCGCACCTTTTTGGAGCCGCTGGCGTTGAGCCGCTCGCCGATGATCAAAAACGAATTGTCCTGCTGATACGGCGTCGTGCCGTAGATCGAGCTGGCCGCAGGCTCGTACTGCAATGGCGGCCGGGGCGATTCGCCATGGCGCACGGCGCGCTTGGCCGCTTTGAGCTCGCCCGAGAGCTCCACCAGGGCGCCGATGTGGGCGGGCGTGGTGCCGCAGCAACCGCCGATCACCTGCACCCCCAGGTCCTCGACGAAGTGCATGAGCTGCATCTTCATCTCAACCGGCGTCAGCCGGTAGTGGGCCACCCCGCCAATGTTTTCGGGCAGGCCCGCATTGGGGATGCAGCTCACCACAAAGGGGCTGTGGGCACTGAGGTAGCGGACGTGCTCCTTCATCTGCTCAGGGCCCGTGGCGCAGTTGAGCCCCAGCACGTCGATGTTGAACGGCTCGAGGATCGCCACCACTGCAGCGATGTCGGAGCCCACCAGCATCGTGCCGGTGGTTTCCATGGTGACGCTGACCATCAGCGGACGGCGCTGGCCCGTCTTGGCGAAAGCCGCCTCGATGCCCTGCAGCGCCGCCTTGATCTGCAGAACGTCCTGGCAGGTCTCGACGATGAACAGGTCGACGTCACCCGCGATCAATCCCTCGGCCTGCTCGGCGAAGGAGGCCTTCATGGTGTCGAAATCGACGTGGCCCAGGGTCGGCAGCTTGGTGGTGGGGCCCATCGAACCCGCCACAAACCGAGGCTTCTCAGGCGTGCTGTAAGCGTCAGCCATCTCGCGGGCCAGCTCGGCGGCCCGCTGGTTGAGCGCGAAGGCCTGATCGGCGATGTCGTACTCGGCCAGCACCAGCGACGTGGCGCCAAAGGTGTCGGTTTCGATCACATCGGCCCCCACCTCCAGAAACTGGCGGTGCACCGCCTGCACAGCGTCAGGCCTGGTGAACACCAGGTTTTCGTTGCAGCCCTCGAGAGCCGCCCCGCCGAAGTCATCGGCGCTCAGGTTCATCTGCTGCAGCGAGGTCCCGGTGGCCCCGTCGAAGACCAGCACCGGACGCTCTGGGCTGTGCAGACGCTCAAGAAAGCCCACACGGCCTTTCTGCGCCGCAGGCGAGCGAAGGGTACTGCTGCTGCTGCTCATCAACCGTCGAGGCGAACCCGGCTCACCCAGTGGTCATAGGCGACATCGCGCCCTTCTGTGATCGCCGTGAGCCTCTCGCGCAGGCTGTCCATCACCGGTCGGTGGGTGGGCAGGTCGGTGCTTTCGACCCGGCGCACCGGGGTGACCTTGGCGGCGGTGCCGCTGAGAAACACCTCATCGGCAATGAACAACTCGCTCTTGTCGACCGGACGCTCCAGCGTGGGAATGCCCATGGCGCGCGCTAGCTCCAGCACGCTGGCGCGGGTGATGCCTTCAAGGATGTCCTGATCAACGCCGGGGGTGATCAGCACGCCGTCGCGCACGATGAACAGATTCATGCCGCTGGCTTCGCTCACTTTGCCGCGGCTGTTGAGCAGTAGGGCCTCATCAAAACCGCTCTTGACCGCTTCGGTCTTGGCCAGGGAGCTGGTGATGTAAGCGCCGCTGATCTTGCCGCGCA
>CAYFMB010000347.1:0-1702 GCA_964344095.1 uncultured Klebsiella sp. | reverse complement strand
TCGCAGTGCGCGCCAGTCTCGCTGATCAAGCCGATGCCGTGGCTGCTCCAGGTTCTGGGCCTGGCCCCCTCACCACAGCGGATTGATTGCTGTGGATCGCAACGCCGGGTCGACGCTGAGCAGCGTCATGCCCTCGGCTTCGGCCTGGGCCAGCAGTACCGCATCGTGCAGCTCATGGCCCGCCAGGGAGCTGCGGCAGGCCCGCTGTAGATGCTGGGGCTGAACGTTCAGCAGTTGCAGGCCCTCGTCGTCGAGATCGAGCTGCGCCCGAGCCAGCACCGCCTGGAGCTGGGTGTTGGTGCTGGTCCGGGCCAGGGCACTCAGCTCCAGCAGGCTCATGGCGCTGACCCACAGCGGCATGGCGGGATCGAGGAGCAGGCTGCGCACCAGCGGCGACAGCAGCCCCGGGCAGCACCACCACCACTGCAACACGTGGCTGTCAAGCAGCAGGCGCCCGCCACGCAGCTCCGCGCCCAGGCCTGGCGGGTCCGTGCCCCACGGATGGGCCGCCGTCTGGCGCGCGATCTGATGCAGCACCGTGAGCCTGTGCTGCGGTGCAATCAGCAGGTAGGGGTCCAGATCCACCCCGGCCATCGCCCAGCGCGCCGCCTGCCGCCGCTCGCTTGGGGCGGTTGCCACCGGCATCAGCTGTGCCCAGGGCCTGCCGTGTTTGGTCAACGTGATGCAGTCGCCCCCATGGGCGGCATCGGCCAGCCGTGAGAGGGCATTGCGGGCTTGCTCCAGCGGCACTTGGGCGTGAGGTCGCTGATGGGCTGATCCGCCTAGGGACCAGGGTTCGCGGATCTCATCCATTGGCGTAGCCGGGCTGGTCTTTTCGTCTCTAGCGGGGCCCTTAAAAAACACGCCAGAAATCACGCCAGTTTTTTAAGGAGGCCAGCAACCAGCCTCCAGGCGCCGAATCCGCGGCCTACCTGGCTGGCTATCGCACACCGACGGCCAAACGTTGAATCGGTCTTTTGCGCGATGCTGGGCCCACTGTTGTGCGCTGGCGTTGGGCCGGCCGATGTGATCGATGGCGCCCTTGCCCGCCCCTGAGCCCGCCCGTCATCTCGAGACCACGGCCAGCCTCGATGCCCGCAAGCTGCGCTTCGAGATCAACCGGGTCGAGCTGCCCATGGGTGTCGAGGGCAGCTTCGGGGTGATCAAGCATCCCGGCGCTTCGCTGGCGGTGCCGGTGCTCGACGACGGCCGCATCGTGATCCTGCGGCAGTACCGCTTTGCGGTGGCCACCCGCCTGCTGGAGTTTCCGGCGGGCACCCTCGACCCCGGCGAAACACCCCTCAGCACCATGCAGCGCGAGCTGCAAGAAGAGGCCGGTTACAGCGCCACGCGCTGGGACAGCCTCGGCGCCATGCTGCCCTGCCCGGGTTACTCCGACGAGGTGATTCATCTGTTTTTGGCGCGCGAGCTCACTGCCCTCAGCGAGCGCCCCGCAGGTGACGACGACGAAGACCTTGAGGTGCTGCTGATGACCCCCGGCGAGCTCGATGCCGCCCTGGCCAGTGGCGATGAGTACCTCGACGGCAAGAGCCTGGCGGGCTGGTACCGGGCTAAGCAGGTGTTGGGGCTTTGATCACAAGGGCTGTTGAGCAATGACAGCTGACCGCTGGCTCTTTTGGCATCGGCGCGATCTGCGCCTGGCCGACAACCTGGGCTTGGCGGCGGCCGCGGCGGCGACCCC
>CAYFMB010000346.1:0-1706 GCA_964344095.1 uncultured Klebsiella sp. | reverse complement strand
CCTGGGCGATCAGAAACACCATCAACACGATGTAGAACTTGTCGGCCAGCTGCGACAGCATCTGACCGATCCAGAGCTGCCTGAACCCCCGCAGGCTCAGCACGGCCAGCAATCCGTTCGTCGCAGGAGAGCTGCTCAAGGGTGCGAGTCAGGCATGGCTGTCTGGCTGGCCATGTTGCCGTAGCAGCTGCGCAACAGTCTCAGGGCCTGCAGGCGCCGGTTGAGGTGCTCGCGGCACCAATGCTCCAGCAGGACGAGCAGCTTGAGCCAGACCAGCTCTGGCCCCAGCAGCTCGCCGCTGCTGCGCCTGGGCAGGTGGGGGCGGGTCAACCGCTGCAGCAGGGCTAGCTCTGAGGGATTGAGCTGCACCGCAGCACCCGCTACGGCGCCGATCACCAGCCCCTCTGCAGGGAAGAGGCTGCAGCGCCAGTCCCATTGCCCGATCGGTGGCTCCAGTGGCGCACCGGTGCGTGCGCAGGTCTGAAGCGGTAAGGCATAGCCCCCCAGCGCCAGTTGTTGCAGTCCAGCCTGTACCAGGGTCGCCAGTGCTTCCAGCTCTGGCCCCCTCTCGCGGACCAGCTGCTCGAGGCGGCTCAGCTGCAGCAGCAGGTGGTCCAGGTGTTCGGCCGCAGGATCGCCGGTGCCCAGCAAGGCCAGCACAAGTTCGGCCAGGGCCTGGGCAGCCGCCAGCGTCTCCAGCCGCTCCCCCAGGTTGCCGAAATGGTGCAAAACCTCCAACTGGCGCACCCGCCGCAGGCCGCGGCCGCCGCCGATCTGCAGGCGCAGCTGGGCCAAGGGCAGGGCTGCTGCCAGCTTGCTGCTGGGTTTGCGCGCGCCCGGGGCCGAGAGCCGCAGCAGTCCATCACTGGCGGTCAGCACCACCAGCAGGCGATCCTGCTCCCCGAGGGGCTTGCTGCTGAGCACCAGCCCCTCAACGGTCTGTTCAGGCACGGCTGGGTGTGGGAGGCGGCGGGTTCACGCTCGGCCTTTGAGCGCCTCGATCAGGGCGACACCGCGGCTGGTGCCCAGCCGTGTGGCGCCAGCCTCCACCAGCTCCAGGGCGCCCTCGAGGCTGGCGATGCCGCCAGAGGCCTTGACCCCGGCGCGGCCGCGGGCCAGCTGCCGCAGGGCCTTGACCTGGGCCACCGTGGCCGCGGGGCCAAAGCCCGATCCGGTTTTGAGATAGCTAGCGCCTGCGTCGATGCTCACCTCCACCAGCAGCTCCAAGGCTTGAGGCGAGAGCTTGCCGGCCTCGAGAATCACCTTGAACGGCAGCCCCAGTTCGGCGATCGGGGCAAGATCGGCCAGCAGGGCTGCGCTGTTGCCGTCGACCAGAGCGCCAAAGTCAGGCACCACGTCAAGTTCATCGGCCCCCTGCTCGGCAGCCAGTTCGGCTTCGATGCGTTTGATCTCGGCCGCAATGGCGCCAAACGGAAAGCCGACCACCGACACCAGCTGCGGCACCCCGCTTTGTCCAGGGCTCTGGCGGGGCAGCCGTTCGCGGGCATGGGCCACCCAGCGGGAGGCCACGCACACCCCGGCAAAGCCGAAGTGGCGGGCCTCGTCGCAGCAGCGCTCGATCGCCTCGCGCCCGGCCAGGGGATCCAGCTGGGCGTGGTCGATCAGCGGGGCCAGATCGACCCGTTCGCCCCGCAGGCTGCTGTTCACGCTGGGCTCATCAGGACTCAGTCCTTAGCTTGAATCAC
>CAYFMB010000345.1:0-1712 GCA_964344095.1 uncultured Klebsiella sp. | reverse complement strand
GCCTGGAAGCGCCAGCGGCTGATGCCACCATCCACCAGTTTCATGTTGCTGGTGGTGTTGAGATTCTTGAGCTGTTCGGGTCTGATTCCGCCATAGGTGTTGGCGGTATCGCTGGTGGTTTCCCGATCGTTGAAGCCGATGCGTCGCTCGAGCCGCAGTCTCTGCTGCAACTGCACATCGCTGACGCGTTGCTGGATGCGGCTGATCGCCTCGCTGCGTGCCTGTTCTTGAGCGCGCGCCTGTTGCCACAGACCGGGTCCCTGGCTCGGTCGCTGACTGCTGACGGTGGCAGCAGCCGTTGCAACGCCGCCTTGGCCGGCAGCGGCTCGATCGAGGGCTGCTGTCATGCCGGTGGCCGCTGGGTCCTCCAGGGGGGGCGCATCGGGACAGCCCTGGGCTGGGGGCATCGCTGCTGTGGCCCTGTTCGCGCGGGGCTGGCCAAAGCGGTAGCGCAGGCCCAACAGGTAGCCGTTGCTGCCCTCGTGAACGCCGCTGTAGACCCCATAGGCGCCCGAGCGATGGTGGATGCGACCGACCAGCGACCAGCGCGGATTGACCAGGGCTTCCAGTTCAAAGGCCAGGTAGTTGAGGAACTGGCTGTAGCGCTCGCGGTACGTGCGTTCGTAGTTGCTGACAGCGGTGTTGTAACTCACCCCTTCCACCAGGAAGACATTCAGCCAGGGCTGCATCCAGATCCGCAGGCCAAGTCCGAAGGTCCCTTCGCCAAAGGTCTGGGCCGGAACGGTGGCATTGGGCACCGCCTGGTTGTAGGGGCCTCCAGGCTGGGAGTAGGCGTTGTGCCCCAGCAGGTTGAAATCCAGGTCAAGCTCGAAGGGGCCGCCGTCGACGATGCGCTTGTTGATGCCGATGCCGGCGAGGTATTCCGGTCGCCAGCGCCCCTGAAAGTAAAACGTCGGACCGAAGTTGGAGTCGATCATTTGACCGCCCCAGGCTGTCACGGCCCAGTTGTAGGGGTGCCAGTTGGGCACCGGGGGCAGAATCGGAGTGCAGCTCAGCGGTTCTGCTGGTGGCAGCGGTTGCGATGGCGGCTGGCTGAGATCAAGGTCGCTATTGCTGCCATCCAGATCGAGGATGCCGTAGACATCATCGGCTTCACCGCTCCCTTCCAGCAGGCTGTAGCGCAGCTGGCTGGCTTGCAGGTATTGGGCGCCTCGTTGCAGACGCACACTGCCCCTGACAAAAATTGTGCGGCTGGTGGCTTCGTATTCCAAACGGTCGGCCAGCAATCGCCCGCCAGCGACATTGGCCTGCACGTTGCCTTCGGCGATCACGCGTCCCAACACCCCGTCGTAGCGCAGACGGTTAGCGCTGAGCTGGAGCTCGATCGGCAGCTCAGCCTCGGGAGGCAGCGACGTTGCCGCGTCAGTGACCGTTGTCGACGGGGTGAAACCCGACGTCAATACCGGCTCAGACGGCGGGACGGCCTTGGCTGGGGGGATCCCCAGCAACAGGGACCCCAGTCCAGCGGCTAACCACGCCGAGCGAAGCGACCGGGGCTGAGGCACGACGTCGCCCAGTGGGTACAAATCCGGCCGATCCTGCCATGCACGGGGTCCGTGATCAGGGCTGAGGCCGCGGTCCGGAAAGTGTCCTGAGGATCACTCCTCAAGGTCTTTGCGGCTCGGGGTGCGGCTGGGATCGCTGGCCAAAAAGCCGAACACGAAGATCCCGATGAAGAAGAAGACGACCGA
>CAYFMB010000344.1:0-1721 GCA_964344095.1 uncultured Klebsiella sp. | reverse complement strand
TGATCGGCGCCAGTGGTTACGGGGGGCTGCAGACCCTGCGGCTGTTGCAGCAGCACCCCGAACTCGAGGTCACGTTCCTGGGCGGTGAGCGCAGCAGTGGCAAGCGCTGGAGTGAGCTCAATCCGTTTTTGCCCCTACCGGGCGATCCGGTGGTGCAGAGTCCGGACCCCGATGCGATCGCGGCCTCTGCCGATCTGGCCGTGTTGAGCCTGCCCAACGGCCTCGCGGCTCAGCTGGTGCCGCCCCTGTTGGAGCGGGGCGTCAAGGTGGTCGATCTCTCGGCCGATTACCGCTACCGCTCCCTGGCCCAGTGGCAGGAGGTCTATGCCGCCGAGGCCCGCGAGGTGCCCCGCAGCGACGCTGATCTCTGTGCCGAGGCCGTTTATGGCCTGGTCGAGTGGCAGGCCGAAGCGATCGCGGCGGCGCGTCTTGTGGCTGCGCCAGGTTGCTTTCCCACCGCCAGCCTGCTGGCCCTGTTGCCGTTTCTACGCCAGGGTTTGATCGAAACTGGGGGCATCGTCATCGACGCCAAAACGGGCACCTCCGGCGGCGGCCGGGCCGCCAAGGAGCACCTGCTCCTGGCCGAAGCCTCTGAAGCTGTCTCGCCCTATGGCGTGGTCGGCCACCGCCACACCAGTGAGATCGAACAGCTGGCCTCCCAGATGGCTGGCAGTCCCATCACCCTGCAGTTCACACCGCACCTGATGCCCATGGTGCGGGGACTGCTGGCCACGGTGTATTGCCGGTTGCGGGATCCGGGTCTGACAGCGGCCGATTGCACCACGGTGCTCAGTTCGGCCTACCGCCAGGCCGACAGCGTGGCGGTGTTGCCGGTGGGCACTTACCCCTCGACCAAATGGGTGCGCCAGACCAACCGCGCCTTGCTGTCGGTGCAGGTCGATCGCCGTAGCGGTCAGTTGATCGTGATGAGCGCTATCGACAATTTGATCAAGGGCCAGGCTGGTCAGGGCGTGCAGTGCCTCAACCTGCTGGCGGGGCTGGAGGCCAATACCGGCCTGCCGCTGCTGCCGTTTTATCCCTGAGCGGCGAGGCGCTGGGCCATCAGCGCCACCGCTGCCGGCAGCAGCCGGTGTTCCTGCTGCTGGATGCGAGCGCTCAGGCTGGTGTGGTCGTCGTCAGCGAGCACGGGTACGGCAGCCTGCATCAGGATCTCGCCGGCGTCGACCTCTTCAGTGACCAGATGGACTGTGCAGCCGGCCAGGGTGACACCGGCAGCCAGGGCCTGGCTGATCGCATCGATCCCGCGGAAACTGGGCAGCAGGGAGGGGTGAATGTTGATCAGCCGTCCGCTGAACGCCTGGATCAGTACCGGGGTGACGATGCGCATCCATCCCGCCATGACCACCAACTCAACGCTGTGGTGGCGCAAACTCAGCACCAGAGCCTGATCGAGAGACTCGCGGCTGGCATGACAGCGATGATCGTGCAACTGGCAGGCAATGCCATGGCGTCGGGCCCTCTGCTCGGCTCCGCAACCGGCATTGTTGACCAGCAGCACGGCCACCTCGGCGCAAAGCCTGCCCGACCCGATAGCGGTGAGCAGCGCTTCGAAGTTGCTGCCGTTGCCTGAGGCCATCACCCCGAGGCGCAGGGGCCTAGACGGCCCATTGGTCGGTGGCAACGGCCACTGGACGGCCAGTTCGGGGTGGCTAGGGTTTGTCAAAGCGGGCCACGGCTCATGTCCCATCTCTCGATCCTGC
>CAYFMB010000343.1:0-1725 GCA_964344095.1 uncultured Klebsiella sp. | reverse complement strand
ACGGCACCGCGCCCAAGCACGCCGGCCTCGATCGCATCAACCCCGGCTCGGTGATTCTGAGCGGCGTCATGATGCTCGAGTACATGGGCTGGCAAGAGGCTGCCGACCTGATCACCAAGGGCCTAAGCGCAGCCATTGCCGGCAAGCAGGTCACCTATGACCTGGCCCGCCTCATGGAGCCGCCGGTGGAGCCGGTCAGCTGCAGCGGCTTCGCCGACGCCGTGATCAGCCACTTCGACACCCGGGGCTGGCAGGACACCGACGAAGCGGTCGATCTCTGAATCAGCCATCAGCATGGCGGACATGAGCAGGGCCGGGAGATCGGCCCTAGCGTCAGAAGCCCCAGTCCTGCCCCAGCTGCACCATGGCTGCCAATGACACCATCACGGCCCGCACCGAGGCCGTGATGGTCCGCAATGAAGCCGCGTTCGCCCGCGGCGACTTGGATGGCGTGCTGGCCAACTACGCCGAAGACGCCGTGCTGATACGCCCCGGCAAGGTGTACCAGGGACGTGCCGAAATTCGCGCCATGTTCGAGGAGGTCTTTGCTCACTTCGCCGGCCTCTCGCCGCAGAGCAACACCATGACCGTGGCAGGGCGTCTGGCGCTTCTCACCTGGACCGCCACCAGCAACGGTGGTCGGGTGGTGCAAGGAGTCGACAGCTTTGTGATCGACAACGACCAGATCGTGGCGCAGTCCTACGTGGGAGCACTCTGAAGCGATGCCGACCATCACCGCCTGGGGCAACACGGAAGGCAAGGCCCCGCTGAGCCGCCACACCCTGACAATCCCCGATCCGGGCCCCGATGAGGTGTTGCTGGAGGTCCTCTACTGCGGCCTGTGCCACAGCGACCTCGGCCACATCGACGAGGCGCGCAACGGCACGGATCCCCTCGTGGTGGCCGGTCACGAAGTGGTGGGCCGGATCACAGCCGCCGGAGCAGGCGTCGATCCGGGCCGCATCGGCCAGCTCTGCGGCCTGGGCTTCATCGCCGGGACCTGCCGCCACTGCCAGTACTGCCTGAGCGGTCGCCAGACCCTCTGCGCCGATCTAGAAAGCACGATCCTGGGGCGCCCAGGCGGTTTTGCCAGCCACGTCAGAGCCCATCAGGACTGGGTGATCCCCCTGCCCGAGGGCCTCGATCCGGCGGCGGCCGGCCCGTTGCTCTGCGCCGGAGTGACGGTGTTCGAACCGCTGCACAGCAACGGCATCTCACCGACGGCCCATGTCGCCGTGATTGGGGTCGGCGGCCTGGGGCACCTGGCCCTACAGCTGGCCCGTGCTTGGGGCTGTCAGGTGACCGGCATCACCACCTCGACTGCAAAGTCTGCCGAGATCCTCAACCTCGGCGCGCATGAAGTGCGGCTGCTCAGTGAACTCGACCAGCAGACAGGGGCTTATGACCTCATCATCAACACCAGCGATCACGCCCTCGACTGGGATGCGGTGGTAGCCGCACTGGCACCCGATGGCTGCCTGCACCAGCTGGGACTGTGCCAAACGCCGATCCCGCTGCGGGTGTTTCCCTTCGTCAAGGGGCATCTCAGCTTTCGCTCCTCGCTGACTTCAACCCCAGCCAATTCCGCCACCTTGCTGGAATTCTGCGCCCGACATCAGATCAAACCGCTAGTTGAGGTGTTACCGATGGAACAGATCAACACCGCGATCGAGCGGCTCAAACGCGGAGATGTGCGCTATCGCTTTGTGCTGCAGGGTCCGGCCT
>CAYFMB010000342.1:0-1726 GCA_964344095.1 uncultured Klebsiella sp. | reverse complement strand
CGTGGAGGAGGCCTTCATCGGCCGGCTCAAACCCGGTGATGTCTTTTTTTTTGCAGGCCGCCAGCTCGAATTTGTGCGCCTGCGGCAAATGACCGCCCAGGTCAAGGCGAGCAGCAAAAAAAGCAGCACCGTGCCGGCCTGGGCCGGCGGCCAGATGGCCCTCTCCGATCTGCTCAGCACACATCTGCGCCTCGAGATCGACCGCTGCGCCCGCGCCCTGGCCGGCGAGTCCAGGCTTGACACCCCCGAGCTGCTGGCGCTGGAGCCGTTGCTGCAGCGGCAACACGATCTCTCACGGCTTCCCCGCTGTGATGAGCTTCTGCTCGAGCACTGCCGCAGCCGCGAGGGGAGCCATCTATTTGTTTACCCCTTTGAGGGGCGATTCGTGCATGAGGGCATCGGCTTTCTCTGGGCCTGGCGACTGGCGCGGCACCGGGCCAGCACGATCACGGTGTCGGTCAACGACTACGGCTTTGAGCTATTGGCCCCGAAGGGCTACCCCTTTGACGAGCTACTGGAACTCCATGGCGACGAACTGCTCGACCTGGAAAACCTGGAGGCCGATCTGGAGCAGGCGATGAACTTTTCAGAGCTGTGCCGCCGCCGCTTTCGCGCCATCGCCCAGGTGAGCGGCCTGATCACCCAGGCCATGCCCGGTCAGAACAAAACAGGCGGTCAGCTGCAGATCAGCGCCGCTCTGCTGTTTGACGTGTTCCAGAAACACGAACCCGATCACCTGTTGCTGCAGCAGGCCCGACGTGAAGTGCTCGATGAGCAGCTCGAGCAACCGCGCCTGCGTGCGGCGCTTGAGCGCATGGCCACCAGTGCCTGGATGCTGCAACCCATCCCCCGGCCGGGGCCGTTGGCATTTCCACTACTCGTGGAGCGACTCAACAATCGCCTCAGCAACGAAACGCTCCTGGATCGGGTGCAGCGGCTGATCAACGAAGCCACCAAGGCTGAGGGCTAGAGCATCGGTGTGCGTCGTCCTGCGGAATGTCGCAACCCTGGGCCTGCTGAATCGACGGATCGGCTACTGCGGCAAAGTCGGTAGCGATCAGGCCCGGCTCGATCAGCACCACCTGTAGCCCGAAGCGGTGCAGCTCGAGCCGTAAGGCTAAGCCGTCACTGATCGCTTCAAGGGCGTGCTTGCTGGCCCCGTACTAGCCCGATCCAGGGCTGACCCAGCGTCCGGCGTTCGACGACACGTTGACCTCAAAGATGGCGTTGTCGACCAGCGCATCGGGCACCCCGACCTGGGCGCTCACCTGCTCAGCCAGCCCTTGCCGCGACCACACGCCAGCCCCGCAGCAGCAGCAACAGCCGGGCCGCGGATGCACCGATGCCGCTTGAGGCACCCGTGATCAAAACCCTTGGCAACGTTGCCTGTGCAGGGGGCATGGTTGTTGTCATCCGTTTTGTTGACTCTGGTTGCGAGTGACCGGCACGGTCGTTGATTCAACAATCTGGTAGTAGATCCGCTCATCAGAGCAGCACAGATCGCCGTAGTAGCGCTCCAGCACGTCGTAAGCCTCGTCGTAGCTGGCAAAACGTTGGCGAGTGAAAGCGTCGTCGCCGCCGTCTTCGCGCACCAGGGCATAAGGCGCACTCATGGCGCGTCGCGGGCTTCCAACCAGCGCCTCAGCGCCTTGTCGGGAGCAGACAGCTCCTCGATGGAGCCATAAAGCCAATCACGCCAACCGTGCTGCGGCAAGCCGCTGAACAC
>CAYFMB010000341.1:0-1738 GCA_964344095.1 uncultured Klebsiella sp. | reverse complement strand
CCGGCAGAGCATCCGCCGAAGGGACAGGTCGGTTGAAATCCAGCACCGCGGCCCGCCCACCCGGCCGCAGCAGGCGGCGCAGCTCATGCAGACCTGCCGCCGGATCGCTCAAGTTGCGCAGGCCGTAGGCCATCACGGCACCATCGGCCCAGCCGTCGGGCCATCCCGTGGCCAAAGCATCGCCCTGCTGCCACTGCAACGGCAACCAGGGTTGCCGCGCCGCTCGTCGGGCCGCCAAAGCCAACGGTGCTGCGGCTGCATCGAGACCCAGCACCTGACCGCCAGGACGCACCCGAGCTGCCAGCAGCAGCGCCAGGTCACCGGTGCCACAACAGAGATCGAGCAAGCGCTGTCCCGGCTGCGGATCAACCCAGGCGACAGCCTGACGCTTCCAGAGGCGGTGCAGACCCAGGCTCAGCAGATCGTTGAGCTGGTCGTAGCGGGGAGCAACCGTTTCAAAGAGTTGCTGGACCGATGCGGCATCGCCAGGGGCAAAAGAGCTCACCGGCGCGGCGTCTCAATGGTGTCGCTGAGCTCCTGCAAAGCATCGAGCCCCGCATCAGCAGGCCAGAGATCGGCAGCGGGCTGCAGCAGCGCCAAGCCCTGGGCGTCGAGCCGCCCCGGGCTGGTGGCGGTGATCACCATCACCGTGGCCAGGCCCACGGCCGCCGAACACACCATGCAACCGGCGAGCATCAGCGAAAACTCGCGGCGATCGTTGGCGGCCTGCATCAGCTGCAGAGCCCAAGCGACCAGCGCCACGATCATCGCCACCATCAGCAGCGCGATGGCTGTCAGGGCAGCTGGTGGCAGCAGGAGCAGGGCAGTCACCGCAGGCTGTTGCCGCATCGAATGGCGTTGCAGGCAATGTAACGATCCGGAGCCCTGCGACGCGATCAGCGGGCGGTCAGCAGGGGCCTGATGGCCAGGCCGCGTCCCAGTAGATCGGTCTTGATCTGCTCGACCGTGAGCACCCCGTCATGCAGCAGCGAAGCCAGCAGCGCCGCTGACGCATGGCCCCCCTCGGGCCCCGCCTGAAGCGCAGCGGCGATGTGATCGATGCAGCCCGCCCCGCCCGATGCGATCACGGGCACCTCGACGGCATCGGCCACCGCACGGGTGAGCTCCAGGTCGTAGCCGGCCTGGGTGCCGTCGCCATCCATCGACGTCAACAGGATCTCGCCCGCACCCAGCTCCACCACGTGCTGGGCCCAGGCCACGGCATCGAGGCCGGTGTTCTCGCGACCGCCTTTGACATAGACATCCCAGCCGCCCGAAGGGCGGCGGCGGGCATCAATGGCAACGACAATGCACTGGCAACCGAAGCGTTCGCTGCCGCGCTGCACCAACTCGGGGTCCCGCACCGCCGCAGAGTTGAGGCTGACCTTGTCGGCACCGGCGCGCAGCAGGGCGGTGATGCCGTCGACGCTGCTGATGCCACCGCCGACCGTGAACGGAATCGTCACGGCTTCGGCGGTGCGGCGCACCAGGTCCAGCAGGGTGGCGCGGCCCTGATGACTGGCAGCAATGTCGAGAAACACCAGCTCATCGGCACCGGATGCGCTGTAACGACAAGCCAGCTCCACCGGATCGCCGGCATCGCGCAAACCGACGAAGTTGACCCCCTTGACCACCCGGCCTTCGGCCACATCGAGGCAAGGAATGATCCGTTTGCAGGCCATCGCTTGGGCTGGGTTCAGGGAGGGTTAAGGTGGCGCCACTCTCCAGTCGCGCCGGC
>CAYFMB010000340.1:0-1751 GCA_964344095.1 uncultured Klebsiella sp. | reverse complement strand
TACCCCGTCGGCCCGGCGGTAGCCGTAACCCTTGCCGCAGATCACGGCGAGAAACGCCGGTGAGCCGGAGCGTTGGCTGTCGATCTGCTCGGCAAAGCGCTTCAGGTTGATGGCGGCGGCGTCCACCTGCCCTTCACCCAGCTTGATTTCGATGGCGCCCCAGCGTCCATCGCGCAAGTGCACGATGGCATCCACCTCGATTCCGTAGTCATCGCGGTAGTGCAACACCTCCCCTCCCAGAGGCTGGCTGAACACACGCAAATCACGAATCACCAGCGATTCGAACACCTGCCCGAACCACTCAAAATCCTCAAGCAACCGCTCCGCAGAGGCGCCGGTGGCCGCCAGCGCCAGCGATGGATCCACGAAGTGACGCTTCGGGGCTTTGCGCAGCCGCGCCCGTGAGCGCAGATGCGGAGCCCAGGCGGGCTGATCTTCGATCACCATCAGTCGCTCTAGCGCCTGGAGGTAGTCGGTCACGGTGCGCCCGTCCAGGGGGCCATCGGCACCGCCGGCATCGGCGGCCAGCGTTGAGAGCTTCGCCTCTGTGGCGCAGTGGCGCCCCAGGGAGCGCAACAGCGTCCCCACCCGCACCGGATCGCGACTGCGATCTCCCACCCGGCTGAGATCAACCTGCCTGACCTGTTCGAGGTAATCGCGAGCGGCACGACTCGCGGCCTTCAGCGAGCGATCCTGCTGCGCCGGCCAACCGCCTCGGGCGATCAGCGCACTGAGGTCGCGCACGCTCAGTCCTGGATCCACCACGGCCGGACCATGGCCGGCGAACAGCTGATGCAGCGAAACCGCGCCACTAGACGCACCGGTCTCAAACAGGCTCATCGGCCGCATCCGCAGGAAGCTGAAACGGCCAGCGCCGGTATGGCGACTGGCATCATCGGCTGGCACCGCCGAACCGGTCAGCAGGAACTGGCCGGGCTGATCGGCGGCGTCGACAGCTCTGCGCACCTGATTCCAGAGCTCCGGTGCCACCTGCCATTCATCCAGCAGGCGTGGCCTCGCTCCTTCGAGCAATAGACCCGGATCCACCGCCAACACCTGGCGTGCGGACTGGTCGATATCGAGCAGCACACGAGAGGCTGCCTGCTGCGAGGCCGTCATCGTTTTGCCGCAAGCCTTGGGCCCTTCGATCACCACCGCTCCGGCGGATGCCAACAACTCCTGCAGCTCGGCATCCACGATTCGGGGGCTGTAAGCAGGCACGCAAGCTCACCGATGCGCAAAACACGGACATCCTAATGCTGAAAAAACGGAGTCCCTGATGCACATTTCACGGAGCTCGTCATGCGGGTTTTGCGGCACCGACTCGGATCAGCAAAACCCTGCTGCTGCGCCTGGCGTGCTCAGAGATCCAGCAGCCCCGGCGGCGGCGTAATCCCCACCCAGCCAGCTGCCAACTCGACCCGCGGCACGATGGCCTCCACAAAGGGGATGAGGATGCGGCGCGAGCTGCCTGAGGCAGCTGCACCGGCGGCCTGCTGCTCGAGCTGCAGCTCCACCTCGAGCAGGTGAAACTCTCCGGGCGCCAGCGGCGGGCGGTCGTTGGCGCTCACCAGCAGCTCGTCAGGAAGCTCCATAACTACCCCACATTGCCGCAGCCGCTGACCTTGGCCGATCTGCCGATCCTGCCGGGTGCCACCGTGATGGTGCGCGACGCCCGCTCGATCGACAACGGCTACAAGGGCTTCGTGCAGCGCATCAGCGGCGCCAAGGCTGCCGTTTTGTTTGAAGGC
>CAYFMB010000339.1:0-1849 GCA_964344095.1 uncultured Klebsiella sp. | reverse complement strand
CTGGTGCGAAGCACGTGCACCCGGCCCGCAGCCCCCAACTGGGCCAGCACCGCCTGTTCGCCCTCGGCTTTGGTCTGGCCATAAACCCCCAGGGCCTGGCCCGGACCCGGCCCCAGCGGCGCGGGTGCATAGGGGTGACCCTGGGCACCGTTAAAGACAAAGTCGGTGCTGAGCTGCAGCAACCGGCCGCGGCCCAGCGCAGCTAAGGCTTCGGCAAAAGCCTGGGGCGCCAGGGCATTGACGGCGCGGGCCAGCTCGGGCTCGTGCTCGGCCCGATCCACGGCGGTGTAAGCGCCGGCGTTGAGCACCCAGTCGGGCTGCAGCGCCAGCACCGCCGCGCGGCAGGCCTGGGCATCGGCCAGATCGAGCTGCTCGCGGCCCAGGGCATGGAGCTCCACCCTGGTGCCGGCGAGGCCTGCAGCCAACTGGGCCTGCAGCGCCTGGCCCAACTGCCCCTGGGGGCCGGTCAGCAGCAGCTTCACACCCACACGATCTGGCTGACGGGATCAAAAGCCGCCGCGGTGAGACCCGTCAACTCCGTGCGCCCCAGTGAGGAGTTGAGCTGCACCCCACTGCTGCTGGCCGTCCAGCTCCAGGTCAGACCCTTGCTGAACTCGAGGCGATCACCCTCCTTGGGCTTGTAGTCGAGGATGCGGTCGTTGCCGGCGGAGAGAGCAAAACGGTCGGCCCCCGCACCGCCACTGAGCGTGTCGTTGCCAGCACCGCCGTTTAACCAATCGTTGCCGGCACCCCCCAGCAAACGGTCTGCACCGCCAGCTCCACTGATGCTGTCATTTCCCCCCTCGCCCAGCAGATCTTCACCCCAGCGGGTGCCAGTGAGGCGGTCGGCCTTGGCGCTGCCGCGCACGGCTTCCTTGCCCCACAGCTGCACCAGGGCATCGAGGTCGTTGTCGGTGTACGCCGTGGGCCAGCTCCCCTGGAGGGGATCGCGATAGGCCATCACCGTCTCTTCGGGAAAGGCACTGCGTGACGGGTTGGTGCTGGCAAACCAGTCACCGTCGTATTGATCAAACGGATGCTCAAGGCCAAGGGTGTGGCCGAGCTCATGAATCAGGGCGTAGCGCAGGTGCGCCTCGTCGGTGCTCAGCGCCGGGCCATTGATGATCACCTCCCAGAAATCACGCCCCGGTGTGGTGTTGGAGAGGGCGATTCCCAGGGTTTCGCCACCGTCGCCCAGGTTGATCTCCCGGTCGAGGTACAGGACCACATCAGCCTTGGCAGGAGAGGCAGTCCAGGTGAAGTCGAGATCCAGCACCGCATCGAGCTGGCCGATCACCTGGCGCAGGTAAGCCTGGTCAGCGGCGCTAATCGGCAAGGTCTGGATCGTCTGGGGACCGAATTCACCCCCAGCCACCTTGGCGGTGCCCCCGGCTGCGGCCAGATGCAGCGACAGGCTGCGGCTGCCGAGCAGGTCGCGGCTGAAGCTCGCCAACGAGGTTGAGATCAGCTGCGAGGTGGGCACCGTACGCAGCGCTGCCCTAGGAGCGATGGTGCCGCGGCGTCCGCGGGGAGCCAGCAGAGCGGTGTCGCGCATCATTCGGTCGCGAGCTTCAGCCAAACAGTTGGTGCTGCGCCAGATCGGCCAGTGCAGGCGCCTCCTCATCTTTGTCGGAGAGCACCGGTGCTGTCACCCCCCATTCGAGCAAGGGCCACTCGATCGCCAGCTGCGGGTCATCCCAGCGGATCGCCCGCTCGCAGTCTCGGTTCCACAGGTCAGTGGTCTTGTAGAGCACCTCGGCGTGCTCACTCAAGGTCAGAAAACCGTGGGCGAACCCCGGCGGCACCCACAGCTGCTGGCGATTGGCGCCGCTGAGGCTGGCCCCAACCC
>CAYFMB010000338.1:0-1856 GCA_964344095.1 uncultured Klebsiella sp. | reverse complement strand
GTCAGCGGGAGCAAATCACCGAGCAACTGGTGACCGCAGCCAACGTCATCAAAAACAAAGCGGGCGGCGGGAATCGAACCCGCATCATCAGCTTGGAAGGCTGAGGTTTTACCACTAAACTACGCCCGCGCTTTGAGCCAGCCGTTGTGGCTGCAGCGCCGTTTTCCTGGGACGTCCCCAAGAAGACTGCAGCATTATGACCTGCGTCTGAGCGTTTCGCCTTGAACAGCCCCGTGCAAGACGCCGCCGATCTTGGCCCCCGCGCCCGCGGCCGCCTGCTCTGGGCCTATGGGCTGGGCGATGTGGGCACCGGCATGGGAGCCGCGCTGATTGGCTTTTATCTACTGCGTTTTTACGTCGCCGCCGGCCTGCCTCCCTGGTTGGCGGGACTGGCCTACGGCGTCGGGCGCCTCTGGGATGCGATCAATGACCCGATCGTGGGCTGGCTCAGCGACAAGACGGCCCAGCACCCCTGGGGCCCACGGGTCCCCTGGATCCTGTGGAACGCTGTACCCCTAGGAGCTGCCATGGCGGCGATGTGGTGGCTGCCTCCCTGGGACGGAATCGGGATCAAGTTCGTGATCTTTCTGACGATCTCGGTGATCGCCAACAGCCTCTACACCTGCGTCAACCTGCCCTACACGGCCCTGGCCGCCGAGCTCAGCGGCGACGTGAGCCTGCGCACCAGGCTCAACACCGCCCGCTTTACGGGCTCGATTCTGGCGACGATCACGGCGGCTCTCCTGGCGGGTGTGCTGGTGCGCGACCTCGGCGATGCGCGCACCTACCTGCCCGTGGGTCTGGTCTCGGGCCTGATCATCGCGATCTCGGCCCTGCTCTGCGGCTGGGGCCTGTTGCCGACGGCACGGCGCTGCCGACGGCCCGAAAGCGCCAGCGGCACCACACGCCGGCTGCTGCAACGGGTGTGGCGCAATGGCCGCTTCCTCATGGTGCTGGGTCTTTACCTGCTGCTGTGGTGTGGCCTGCAACTGATGCAGGCGGTCTCACTGTTCTTCCTGCCGGTGGTGCTGCAGGTGCCCGAAACCGTGAGCAAACTGATCCTTCTGCCCTTCATGGTCAGCTCTCTGGTCGGGTTGTGGCTGTGGAACGCGGTGTCCCATCGCCGCAGTCGACTGCTGGCGCTGCGCTGGGGTGGCGTCCTGTGGATCATCGGTTGCTTGATGGTGATGCTGCTGCAGCCGCTCGATGCCAGCACCGGGGTTCTGGGCTCGGCCGCCAACATGCTCAAGCTGCTGGCCTTGCTGGTCACGATCATGCTGTCGGGCCTGGGAGCCGCGACGGCCTATCTGATTCCGTGGTCGCTGCTGCCGGATGCGATCGATGTGGACCCCGAGAAACCCGCCGGCCAGTACAGCGCCTGGATGGTCCTGGCCCAGAAGGTCTGTATCAGCGCCGTGATTGCCCTGCTGGGTGTGGTGCTGAGCGCGAGCGGTTACAGCGAAACCCTGGCCCCCGGCGCCCAACCCGCCAGCGCTCTGCTGGCGATTCGGTTGTGCATTGGCCTGATCCCCGCCGTGCTGATCAGCCTGGGCCTGGTGGTGATGCGACGCTGGCCCGAAACCGCTCCACACCTGGAGGCTGCCGCGTGATCGCCCAACGGCACCATCAAGGCCCCCCACCGCGCTGGCGGACGCCGCGCTGGCTCAGCCGGCTCGGTGCCAGCTGCCTGATCGGTGGTCAGGCGATGAGCGCCATCGCCAAGGGCAAGGTCAACATGAACGACCTGATGGCCGAGCTCATGGAGGCCGGGCCGGGCAGCTTTCTGATCGTGGTGATCACGGCCCTGGCCGCCGGCACCGTGTTCAACATTCAGGTGGCGGCCGAGCTCACCAAAC
>CAYFMB010000337.1:0-1864 GCA_964344095.1 uncultured Klebsiella sp. | reverse complement strand
GTCTACAGCAAGGCAGAACACCGGAGGCAACGCATCACAACCGCGCCGTTCTCGTCGAGGCCAACAAGGCTGCAGACATTCTTGCCGAGGTCAATTCCAAGAGCTGCAATTCTCATAACCCGTTCCTCCAGTTGATACTCCAGCAACTCTACATCGTCCCCCGTGAAGAATCTGATTTCACGCTGTTGATTTGCACTGAGAGTTGACCCGGGATTTTCATAGAGAAGTGACCCGGGTTTATGTTTTGTGCGGCGTCATTGGCGGCGGGTCAAGTCAGTGGCTTCTCCTTTCTGGTTTTCGGCTTCGTCGAACTGGCCTTGAAGCGGAAGCTATCGTTCCCGGTTTCAAGGATGTGGCAGTGATGGGTAAGGCGGTCGAGGAGTGCCGTGGTCATCTTGGCATCGCCGAACACGCCGGCCCATTCACTGAAGCTGAGGTTGGTGGTGATGACGACGCTTGTCTGCTCGTAGAGTCTCGAGAGCAGGTGGAACAGGAGCGCTCCACCTGAAGGGCTGAATGGCAGGTATCCGAGCTCGTCGAGGATGACGAGGTCAAGCTTCGAGAGCCTGTCGGCCATTTGGCCTGCCTTGTTCAGTGCCTTTTCCTGCTCGAGCGCATTGACCAGGTCAACGGTGGCGAAGAACCTGACCTTCTTGCGGTGATGCTCGACGGCCTGGACGCCGAGGGCGGTGGCGATGTGGGTCTTGCCGGTGCCCGGCCCGCCGATGAGCACCACGTTGTGGGCACCCGCCATGAACTCGCCGGCATGCAGCTGGCGAACCAAGGCTTCGGCGACCTCGCTGGAGGCGAAGTCGAAGCCTGTCAGATCCTTGTAGGCCGGGAACCGGGCGGCCTTGATCTGGTGGGCGATCGAGCGGACCTCGCGTTCGGCAAGCTCGGCCTTGAGCAGCTGCGACAGGATGGGAACAGCCGCATCGAAGGCGGGTGCGCCCTGTTCGGTGAGATCGCTCGCGGCCTGGGCCATGCCGTACATCTTGAGTGAACGCAGCATGACCACGACGGCGGCGCTGGCAGGATCATGACGCATGCTTGGCCTCCTTTCGGCGCAGCCCGTCGTAGCGGGCTGCATTGGCTTTCGGCTCGACGCGCAGGCTAAGGGCCTGTGGTGCATCGATTGGCGCCACCGTGCCCGGCTTACCGTCGATCAGCCGGTGCAGGAGGTTCAGGATGTGGGTCTTGGTGGCAATGCCAGCATCGAGAGCCATCTCAACTGCGCAGAGTACCGCCTGCTCATCGTGCTGCAGGACGAGAGCGAGGATCTCCACCATCTCCCGGTCACCGCCGGGCCGCTTGAGTAGATGGCCCTGCAACTGCCGGAAGGCGTCGGGCAGATCGGCAAAGGGCGCCCCGTTACGCAAGGCGCCGGGCTTTCGCTGAATCACAGCCAGGTAGTGGCGCCAGTCATAGATTATTCTGGCGGGCTGGTTGTGGGACCGCTCGATGACCCGTGCGTGCTCGCAGAGGACTTGCCCCTCGGCGGCGATGATGATCCGCTCCGGGTAGATCCTCAGGCTCACCGGCCGATTGGCAAAGGAAGCCGGCACGCTGTAGCGATTACGTTCAAAATTGACGAGGCAGGTCGGCGATACCCGCTTGCTGTGCTCCACAAAGCCGTCGAAGGGGCGCCCCAGGGGCATCAGGCTCAGGGCCTCCTCGGCATGAGCCTCAGCAATGGTGCCGGGCAGGACGCCATGCTGGATCTCCTGCCACTGTGCGATGCAGCGCTCCTCAAGCCATGCGTTCAGGGCATTGAGGTCAGGAAAGCGCGGCAGCGGCTGCCACAACCGGCGCCGGGCATCCTGGACGTTCTTCTCGATCTGCCCCTTCTCCCAGCCCGAGGCCG
>CAYFMB010000336.1:0-1864 GCA_964344095.1 uncultured Klebsiella sp. | reverse complement strand
ACGTAGTGATAAATCTCTTCGTGGGCTTCGCCCTCGGCATTGCAGGCCGCAGGACGTTCATCGCGAAACACGATCTTGACCCCACCATTGAGGTAGGCCAGCTCCCGCAAACGCGATGACAGCGTCTGGTAATCGAACTCGATCCCGGTGCTGAAGATCTCGATGTCGGGCTTGAAGCAGACCGAGGTCCCGGTGCGCTCCTCCTCGCCAGCCGGTGCCGGGGCTGAGACCAGACTGCCGATCGGCTGACCTCGCTCAAAGCGCTGGGTGTGCACCTGTTGCTGACGGTGCACCGTGACCTCAACCCATTCACTCAGGGCGTTGACCACCGAGACGCCCACACCATGGAGGCCGCCCGAGACCTTGTAGCCACCTGCGCCAAATTTGCCACCGGCGTGCAGCACTGTGAGCACTGTCTCCAGGGCGCTCTTGCCGGTGCGCGGGTGAATGTCGGTTGGGATTCCGCGGCCGTTATCGGTGACGCTGCAGGACCCGTTGGCGTTCAGCACGACCAGGATCTGGTCGCAGTGGCCTGCCAGTGCCTCGTCGACCGAGTTGTCGACCACCTCGTAAACCAGGTGGTGCAGGCCCCTCGGCCCCGTGGAGCCGATGTACATGCCCGGCCGCTTGCGAACAGGCTCCAGGCCCTCCAGGACCTGGATCTGCTCGGCGCCATAGGCGGCCTGAACTTTGCTGGCTTCGCTCATGCGGGAAGGGCTCCCCAGGTCAGTGGCTCAGGCCGGAGCGCTGGGCGACCGGTCCCGGGGCGGGAAAACACGTCGAGAACAGAAGTTCTCGGACTGAAGGCCAATTTACCACCGGCAACCGGAAATGACAGGCTCCTGGCTTGCCTGGGAGGCCGTTGCGATCGCTTGAAGGCGGGGGTTGCTATCGGCGCCTCGGGCGGCAGCAGGGCGCGCTGCCAGAGGCGGCCTTTCTGCAAAGTTGAGACGATGGTCCGAGACCCTTCTGTGCTGCCCCTGGTGATCGTGCTGCTGGGGCCTACCGCCAGCGGCAAGAGCGATCTGGCGGTGGCTCTGGCCCAGTCCTTTGATCTGGCCGTGCTGAATGTCGACTCTCGCCAGCTTTACCGGGGCATGGACGTCGGCACCGCCAAGCCCACGGCGGCTCAGCGCCAGGCGGTCCGCCATGAACTGCTGGATCTGAGGGACCCTGATCAGCCCATCAATCTTCAGGAGTTCTGTCAGATCGCCGGTGCTGCAGTCGAGGCCGAACTGCAGCGACCGCACCCCCAGGGACCCATGGCCCTCCTGGCGGGAGGCACCGGCTTGTATCTCAAGGCCTTGACCCAGGGGATGGCGCCACCGGCGGTGCCGCCCCAGCCGGCCTTGCGTGAACAGCTTGGGGGCTTGGGTCAGGCTGTCTGCCACCAGCTGCTGCGCCAGGCCGACCCTGAGGCTGCCGCTCGCATTGCCCCGGCCGATGCGGTTCGCACCCAGCGGGCTCTGGAAGTGCTCTACGCCACGGGCCGACCTCTGAGCGGTCAGCAGGGCAGCCATCCTCCGGCCTGGCGGGTGCTCGAGCTCGGTCTGAACCCCGATGATCTGCCCCAGCGCATCGCGCGGCGCACCCAGGCGTTGTACGACGGCGGCCTGCTGGCCGAGACCGAGGCTTTGCTGCGGTGCTATGGCCCGGAGCTGCCGCTGCTGGAGACGATTGGCTACGACGAGGCCCGCCGCCACTTGCGCGGAGAGCTCGGCCTGGCTGAGGCCGTCGCCCTCACTGCCACCCGCACGCGCCAGTACGCCAAGCGGCAGCGCACCTGGTTCCGCCGCCAGCACCAGCCCATCTGGCTCGAGGGTTCGAATCTGCAGCAACTGCAGCAGCAGGCCTTGCTTGCGGT
>CAYFMB010000335.1:0-1865 GCA_964344095.1 uncultured Klebsiella sp. | reverse complement strand
CGAAGCGGCCCAGGATCTCGCCCACCAGACCCCGCTGCACCCCGTCGGGCTTGATGGCGATGAAGGTGCGTTCGGCGGCCATGGGAGAGAGAATTTCAGACTGGCGCCATCGTCTGCGGCGAGCTGACCCGTTGGCAAGCACAGTGGTGCCGTGATCACCGCCCTGCTGCCTTGACCACCTGGACCGCTGCCGACGGTGCCGCCCTTTACGGGCTCGACCGCTGGGGGGAGCCTTACTTCACCGCCAGCGAACGCGGCCATGTGATGGTGCAACCCCAGGGGGAGAGGGGCGGCGCCCTTGACCTGGTTGAGCTGGTGCGCGAGCTCCAGAGCCGCGGCCTGGGCTTGCCGCTGCTGATTCGTTTTGACGACATCCTGGAAGACCGGCTCGAGCGGCTGCATGCGGCTTTTGAGCGGGCGATCGCCCAGTACGGCTACAGCGGTCGCTATCAGGGGGTGTTTCCGGTCAAATGCAACCAGATGCGCCACGTGGTGGAGCAACTGGTCGAAAGCGGCCACCGCTGGCACTTCGGCTTGGAGGCGGGCAGCAAGGCCGAGCTGCTGATCGCCCTGTCGCTGCTCAGCGACCCTGCGGCCTTGCTCATTTGCAACGGCACCAAGGACCGCCGCTACATCGAGACGGCGATCCTGGCGCGGCGGCTGGGGCGCCAGCCGGTGGTGGTGCTCGAGCAGGCCGACGAGGTCGGCCGCATCATCGAGGCCAGCCAGGCCCTGGGCGCGGCGCCGTTCATCGGCATTCGTGCCCGGCTCTCGAGCCGAAGCAGCGGTCGCTGGGGCAGCTCGGTGGGAGAAAAGGCCAAGTTCGGCCTGTCGCTCCCCGATCTGCTCGCCAGCGTCGAGGCCCTGCGCGAGGCGGGTCTGCTGAATGAGCTGCGGCTGCTGCACTTTCACGTGGGCAGTCAGATCAGCGACATCGCCGTGCTCAAGGACGCCCTGCAGGAAGCGGGCCAGATCTATGTGGAGCTGACCCGGCTGGGGGCCCCCATGGGCTACCTCGATGTGGGCGGCGGCCTGGGGGTCGACTACGACGGCAGCCGCACCGCCACGGCGGCATCAACCAACTACTCCTTGCAGAACTACGCCAACGACGTGGTGGCGACCGTGCGCGAGTGCTGCCAACCCCATGGCGTGCCGGTGCCCACCCTGGTCAGCGAAAGCGGCCGCGCCCTGGCCAGCCACTTTTCGGTGTTGGTGTTTGACGTGCTGGGCGCCGAAGGCCAGCACCCGCCGGCCCTGCCCACCGCCGCAGACGACGAGCCGCTGGTGCTGCGCAACCTGCGCGACACACTGCGCATCGTCGAGGCCGCCGTTGCCAACGCCGAGCCCCAACTCGAGCAGCTGCAGGAGGCCTGGAACGACGCGCTCAAGTTCAAGGACGACGCCCTGGCCGCCTTCCGCCTGGGCTACCTGAACCTGCCGCAACGGGCCGTGGCCGAGCAGCTCACCGCAGCCTGCGGGCAAGCGATCGCCACACGCCTGGCGGCGCTTCCCCCAGACGCCACCATCCCCGAGGAACTGCGGCAGCTGCCGGCGACCCTGGCGACCACGTACTACGCCAACCTGTCGATTTTTCGCTCAGCCCCCGACACCTGGGCGATCGATCAGCTGTTTCCGGTGCTGCCGATCCAGCGACTGGAGGAGCGCCCCACGGCGCTGGGGCACTTTGCCGATCTGACTTGCGACTCAGACGGCAAGCTCGAGCGCTTCATCGACCGCGGCCACAGCAAGCCTCTGCTTGAGCTGCACCCGCTGCGCCCCGATGAGCCCTACTGGGTGGGGCTGTTTCTGGCCGGGGCCTACCAGGAGGTGATGGGCAACCTGCACAACCTGTTCGGCAGCACCGA
>CAYFMB010000334.1:0-1865 GCA_964344095.1 uncultured Klebsiella sp. | reverse complement strand
TGTACCTGCTGATGGTGCAGCTGGGGCTGCGCAACACCCTGACGGCTCTGGTGATCCCGCAGGCAGCCACGGCCTTTGGCATCTTTTTGCTGCGTCAGAGCTTTGTGGGCGTGCCGGTCGAGCTCGAAGAAGCGGCGCGCTGCGACGGCTGCACACCCGTGGGCGAGTGGTGGAACGTGATGATCCCGGCGGCCAAGGCCGATCTGATCACCCTGGCGATGTTTGTGTTCATCGGCAGCTGGAGTGACTTCCTGTGGCCCCTGGTGATTCTTGATGAACCGGGGCTCTACACCCTGCCCTTGGGCCTGCAGCAACTGGCCGGAAGTTTTTCACTCGACTGGCGCCTGGTGGCCGCTGGAGCGGTGGTCTCGATCGTGCCGGTGCTGGTCCTGTTCATTGGCCTGCAGCGCCACATTTTGCCCAGCGCCGCTGGTGACGCCGTCAAAGGCTGAGCCGCTGCATTCAGGGCTTGATCGGTGGCAGGGGCGCAATGCCATCGTCGCCGGGCAGACCCGGACCCGCGCCATCGGTTGTGGTGGTTGCTTTGCCGGCGCCGCGCTGGGCTGCACGCAGCTGCTGGCGCAGGCGGGCATTGTCGGCAGCCAGCGACGCCGCCTGGGCGCCTTGGCGTTCCAGCACCTGGATGCGCTCGGCCGTGGTGCGCAGCTGATCTTCGATGGCTGTTGTGCGATCAAGGGCCCGGCTGTTCTCAATGCCAGCCACCCGGTCACGCAACTGCCGGATCGTGGCCCCCTGCTGCACGGTTTTGAACAGCATCACCACAAACAGCACAGCCAGCGTCGTGCTGAGGCCAAGCTGCAACCAGACCAGCCAGGCAGGCACGACCATTTCGCTGTCAAGCAGCTCAGGGCGCTGATCAGAGGCAGAGCCAGGGGCAGAGACCATGGGCACGGTTCACAGCAGGCTGAGCCTGGTGATGGCGTGATCTGATCCTGCCTGCTCCCAGAGCCGTTGACCAGCGATCGCGATCAAACACAACCCAATCGGTGCGGCTCAGGCGCTGAAGGCTCGCCGCGGCGCGATCGGATAAGGGATGCGGCGGTGGCGCATGCGCCGCCAGACGCGCACAAAGCCGCGCATCACCAACGCGAGCTCGCTGCGACTGAGCCCGCTGAGGTCCAGCTGGCCATCATCGAGGCGGGCACCGACCAAGCGCCTCACCATGGCAATGGCCTCGGCTTCGCTGGTGTCTGGAGGGAGCGAACGCAGCGCGGCCTCACAACCGTCGGCCAACATCAAGATGGCCGTCTCGCGGCTGCGTGGCCTGGGTCCGTGATAGCGGAAGGCCGACTCGGGCACGGTTGCATCGCGCTCACGAGCCTGATGCAAGAAGTACCCCATCTTGAGGGTGCCCTGATGCTCGGGGATGAAATCGGCCAGGGGTTTGGGCAAGCGGTAACGCCGCGCCAGCTTCAGCCCTTCATCGACGTGGGCCTGCAGGATTGCAGCGCTCGCCAGGGGGTCATTGAGGGTGTCGTGGGGATTCTCCCCGCCGGTCTGATTTTCGATGAACCACTGCGGCCCATGCAGTTTGCCGACATCGTGATAAAGGGAACCCGTGCGCACCAGATCGACGTCAGCACCGATCGCCCTGGCGCCCTCCTCGGCCAGACCGGCAATCATCAGGGTGTGTTCAAACGTGCCCGGTGCTTCGCAGGAGAGGCGCCGCAGCAGCGGGCGCTCCAGATCGGCCAGCTCCAGCAAGCGTGATCGGGTGAGCAGACCAAACAGCTGCTCCACCAGGGGGGCGAGCAGCAAACCCGCCATTAACAGACCCGCCAGCAGCAGGGCTTCACCGAGCAGATCCACCTGGGCCAGCTGGCCATCGCGGCCCTGCAGCAGCA
>CAYFMB010000333.1:0-1887 GCA_964344095.1 uncultured Klebsiella sp. | reverse complement strand
GTCGGTGCGGGTGTCGATCTTGATTTTCTCGCCGATCGACAAAAACAGGGGCACCATCACCTGGGCGCCGGTTTCAACAATCGCAGGCTTGGTGCCGCCGGTGGCGGTATCACCCTTGACGCCGGGATCGGTCTGGGTGATCTCGAGCACCACCGAGTTGGGCAGCTCGACCTCGAGAGGCTTGCCGTTCCAAGCGACGACGCTCACCTCCATGCCTTCCTTGAGGTACTTGCGGCTATCGCCGATCTGCTTGGCGGTGAGGCGGGTCTCTTCATAGGAAGCCATGTCCATGAAGACGTAGTCATCACCTTCCATGTAGGTGTGCTGCAGGGTGCTCTTCTCGAGCACCGCCTGGGGCACCATCTCGCCGGCCCGGAAGGTCTTCTCCACCACGTTGCCACTCTGAACAGCCTTGAGCTTGGTGCGCACGAAGGCAGAACCCTTACCAGGCTTCACGTGCAAGAACTCGACCACCCGCCAGACCTGGCCATCCAGCTCGATCGAAGTACCGGTGCGAAAGTCGTTGCTGGAGATCATTCCGGCGGATCGGATCGGCCGGATTGTACGGCTGGCTACCGGTACCGCCCCGATTGGGGCCTGCCGGCGTCCTGTTTGCTTGTGCCAAAGTCCGCACAACGACTGCAAAACCATGGGGCACCGCAATGACGCGCAGCAGCAATCGGCGCCGAAGTCGAAGCCAAAGCTGGGTCAGTGCCTCCATCACCTGCTGGGCTTGCTGCTGGCCGTGTGCGTCTGTGTCGGCCAAGGGTTAAGCCTGGATCCCACGGCCTCTGCCTGGGCCGCCCTGCCCGAAGGCAATGCGGTCAAGGACCCCAGCGCCATCCTGCGGAACGCCCTGCCGATTCACGCCCCCGACCTGCAGGACCTGCAGCGCCGCCTGGAAGGCACCAGCGATGACCTGCGCGCCAAGCGCTGGAACGCCCTAGCCAGCACCGCTAACCGCAGCCAGAGCTTGCTGAGCAGCAAGCGCGAAGCCATTTTGGCGGCTGTACCCGCGGCGAGCCGCAGCGAGGCCGAGCCGTTGCTCGATCAGCTGGGTCCCCAGCTGAGTGCCCTGAGCGAGGCGAGCCAGGCTGAGCAGCGCGATGCCTTTCTTGATGCCCGCCGCGCCGCACTGAGCAGCATCGGCGCCCTGGAAGAACTGCAGGTGGAGCACTTCCCCTATGCGATTCCAGCGGAATTCGACAACCTGCCGCGGCTGCTTGGCCGCGCCACGGTAGCGATCGAAACCAACAAGGGCACCCTCACAGCGGTGATCGATGGTTACAACGCGCCGATCACCGGCGGAGCCTTCGTTGATCTGGTGCAGCGGGGGTTCTATGACGGCCTGCCCTTCATCAGGGCCGAAGATTTCTACGTGCTCCAGACGGGCGATCCCAAGGGCCCCGAGGAGGGCTACATCGACCCGCGCAGCAAACAAGAGCGCACCGTACCCCTGGAAATTCGCATCAAAGGCGACGAAGCCCCCATTTACAACCTGACCTTTGAGGACGTGGGTCGCTTCAAGGCTGAAGCTGTGCTGCCCTTCGCCACCTACGGGACCCTGGGCTGGGCGCACTCCGACGAGCAGCTCGACGACGGCTCTTCCCAGTTCTTCTTCTTCCTCTACGAACCGGAACTGACCCCCGCCGGCCTCAACCTGGTCGACGGACGCTATGCCGCCTTTGGCTATGTGATTGATGGCATGGATGTGCTCGAAGAACTCAGCGTCGACGACACGATTGTCAAAGCCAAGGTGATCGCCGGCGCCGACAACCTCAAGGCTCACGCCTGAACGCGGTCGATGGAGCTGACCTAGGCCAACACACTGCCTTAGCCAGGACGTTGCTTAGGCCAGGACTCTGACTGGGCTAACACACTGCCATA
>CAYFMB010000332.1:0-1897 GCA_964344095.1 uncultured Klebsiella sp. | reverse complement strand
GCTCCGCGACGACTCGATCTGATCACATCGGTGCCAGGGATGGAGTTGTTGACGTCTTGCCATGGCACCATGGACTCTCTGGGTTCGTACGCTCGAAGACCTTGCGCGAACCTGGGCTGTGGGAGCCAGACCTGTGGACTCCATCACTGAAGCGGCCGACCGAATCATCGTCGCCCTCGATGGCATGGACGCTGATCAGGCATTGGGCTTTGCCTCCCGTCTGAGCGAGGTGCGCTGGGTCAAGGTGGGCTTGGAGCTGTTCACGATGGCCGGCCCCCAGGTGGTCAGCCAGCTGCGTGATCAGGGCAAGCGGGTGTTTCTGGACCTGAAGTTCCACGACATTCCCGCCACCATGGCCGGTGCCTGCCGCAGCGCAGCGCGGCTGGGTGCCGAGCTGATCACTGTGCACGCTTGCGCCGGCTCCGAGGCCCTGGCGGCGGCTCAGGCGGCGGCCAGCGAATCGGCGGTCGCGGCCGGTCTGAGCGCCCCCACCCTGCTGGCGGTGACCGTGCTCACCAGTTGGCAGCAGCAGCGTTTTGCCCGCGAGCTGGCCATCGCCGAACCTGTGCACGACTATGTGCCACGGCTGGCCGCCCTGGCTGCGGCCGCCGGCATCGGCGGTTGTGTTTGTTCGCCCCTGGAGGTGGCCGCCTTGCGTGCGGCCCATCCGACGCCCTTTGCTCTGGTGACTCCGGGTATTCGCCCTGCCGGCAGCCCCAGCGGCGATCAGGCCCGCGTGATGACCCCAGCCGAGGCCCTGGCGGCTGGTTCCAGCCAGCTGGTGATCGGCAGGCCGATCACAGCCGCGGCTGATCCGGCTGAGGCCTTCGCGATTTGCTGCGCCCAACTTCTGCACTGAAGGAGCGATGACACCTGCTGAGTTCGTCTTGCATCCGGGGCCCAGGGCGCCCCATGTTCAGCGCATCCACTACCCCCGGGTGCTGCTGCAGCTGCTGTATCGCATGCGTCTCGATCTGCTGGTGATGGGGGTGTTGTGTCTGGCTTCCCTGGGACTCAAGACCGTGGTGGAGTCGACATTGATCCGCTCGACGGCCCTGCCGATGCTCGGCATCGCCGTGTCGATCTTTGTGGGGTTTCGCAACACCCAGGCCATCAACCGTTGGTGGGAGGCGCGTGGTCTCTGGGGCGCCGTGGTGAATCAAAGCCGCCACTGGCGCGACAGCCTGCAGGCCCTGGTTGAGCCCGGTGAGGATGGGGCCAGGCTGTTGCGGCTGCAGGTCCTGTCGGTCTGGCTGCTCAATCTGGAACTGCGCAATTTCGGCCTTCTGGTGCAGCGCCAGCGGGTGATCGCTCTGATTGCCGATCTGGGACTGGCCCCCGATGTGACGTTGCAGCAGGTGGCCTTGGTCCGGGCTCAGGCCCTGCGCCGCCTCCATGCCGTGGGGGGCGTGCGAGACATGGGGCTCGACGCGCTGTTGCGCTCCTGCGAGGCCTTCACGGCGGCGGTCGGCGGTCTGCAGAAAATTCGCAACACGCCGATTCCTCCGGCCTACGACGTCTTCGTTCGCTTGATCTGCTGGCTCTATGGCTTTGCCCTGTTCGTTGAGTTTTCCTGCAATGACGCCCCGTTCACGGGAGCCTGTCTGTTCCTGGGATTTCTGGTGGCCGAGCGCATCGGTGCCTATGTCGAAGGTCCGTTCGATCGCGATGGCAGCAGTTTTTCGCTACCCCTCAATCAAATTTGCCTGGGCATCAGCCGTGATCTGCTGGCGGAGGATTCACCCTTTGCCGATCTTCCGGTCTGCGATGACCCCAGCATTTGGACCTGAGGCTCAGGCGGCTACCAGGTTGGGCCGCCCACTCAACAGTTCGCGGTAAAGCCGCTCCAGAGCATCGATGTTGCCGGTCAGGGTGTAGCGCTCGAGGGCCCGGGCCC
>CAYFMB010000331.1:0-1913 GCA_964344095.1 uncultured Klebsiella sp. | reverse complement strand
GCAGCTGCACCGTGGGTTCGGCCTCGAGCGGGTCGAGATCAGAGAAGTTGCTGAGTGACGGCAACTTCAACACCGCGATGGTGAGCTCGGCGCCCCGCTTGCGGCCGCGGCGCTCGAGCAGATCGAGCGAATCCTCGGGCGGGAACAGCTCATCAAGCCAGGGCATGACCCCCAGCACCGGCACGCCGGTGTGGGCCTCGAGCCAGCGGCGCCCCTCATCAAACAGCTCGCGCCGGCCGCGAAAGCGGTTGATCAACAGTCCCCCGATCAAGGGGCGCTCGACCGGACGCAGCAACGCCAGAGTGCCGACGATCTGCGCGAACACGCCGCCTCGTTCGATGTCGGCCACCAACAGGCAGCGGGCCCGCAGGTACTGGGCCAGGCGCAGATTGGTGAGGTCGCGCGGTTGCAGGTTGACCTCCACCGGGCTGCCGGCCCCCTCGAGCACCAGCCGCCCGCCGGGATAGGCCGCCTGCAGGTCGCCCAGCCCGCGGCGAATCGCCGCCCAGCCCGGGCGAAACCAGTCGCGGTAGTAGTGCTCGGCGCGGGCGTTGCCGACGGCTCGGCCTAGATGGATCACCTCGCTGGTGGAATCACCCTGGGGTTTGAGCAACACCGGGTTCATGGCGCACTGCGGCTCCAGCCCCGCAGCCCAGGCCTGCAGCGCCTGGGAGTAGGCCATCTCGCCGCCGGCCTGGTCGACCCAGGCGTTGTTGCTCATGTTTTGCCCTTTGAAGGGCAACGGCGTCTCGCCGCGCCGCCGCAGCACCCGGCACAGGGCCGCCGTCATCAGCGACTTGCCGGCACCGCTGCTGGTGCCCAGCACCATCAGGGGGGTGGGTGGCGGAGTGGTCAGTTCCAATCAGGACGTGCTCTGGCTGAATTCTCTACGGCCGTTTGATCGGTTCCGTCATGAGGCCAGACGTTGCCAAGGTGCAAAGGTTGGAACGCGAAGGGCTGAGCCATGCCCATAGCCATTGAACAGAGTGATCAGATCGCCACCTGGCGTGATGCGCTGGCTGCTGAGGTCGATGAATCAGTGGCTGTCCTGCTGGCGGTAGCCAGTGGCCAGATGAGCCCTCAGAGCTTCACAACCTGGGCCGGTGGCGCCTGAGCCAGCAGCGCAGCCGTAGCAGGGGGCCGGCCGGTGGAATGTCGTCGGGCCAGATCGCCAGCACCTCGCGGCCCAGGGGGGTGAGCCGCACCCGCTCGGTCAGGCCCTGGCCGTCGACTTCGCGGCGCAGCACTCCCAGCTGGATCAGCCAGATGAAGTCGTCTTCGCAGCGCCTGACGCCGAGTCGACGACGGCACAGGCGCTGCCAGTCAGCAAAGACCACAAGCTGATGGCTGCTCAGGGCTTCATGCTCGAGCTGCCGGTAAAAATCAGCGCGAAAAGGTAGACAGCGCAGTGCCCGGCGAGCGCGCCTGAGGGCGTGCTCATCGTGGCGATCGGCGCGTTGACCAGTCATGGGCTGCATCGGCAGTCTTGCGGGCGAGGAGCTCCACAACGGCACCAGCATGGCTGGTTGAGGTCAGGGACGCGCTCCATCACGTGCTGCGGCACGCCAGCATCAAGCCAAGAGTGGCGTAAAGATTTCGGCACTGGCCAGGGCCGAGCTGGCATCGGCTCCACCAGCGATCAGCACGCTGCCATTGGGCAACAGCGTCTCGGTGTGACGCCAGCGCGGTGTGGTCATCGGAGCCGTTGCGCTCGACGTGCGTCTGACCGTGTCGTACAGCTCTGCGGAAGCCAGCGCTGTTGTGCCATCCCAACCGCCGGCGATCAGGATCTTGCCATTGCCCAGATCGGTCGCCGTGTGCCGGCCTCGTGGGGTCAGCAAGGAGCCGGCGGCCACGAAGCCACCAGCACCAGCATTGCTGGACTGCTTGTAGGTTTCGGCCGAGGCCAGGGG
>CAYFMB010000330.1:0-1950 GCA_964344095.1 uncultured Klebsiella sp. | reverse complement strand
TCACCACCGGTCAGCAGAGCTGCCAGCTGTGGTCGCCCCAGACCGACGACCCCCTGGCCGAGCTGATCGTCGATCTGTTCGATATCGGCTGCCTGCTGTTTGGCGAGTACGTGCAGGCCAGTGGAGCCGTCTTCAACTACTACGTCGACCTGCGTCAGATCATCTCCGACCCCAATCTGTTTCAGCGGGTTCTCAACAGCTATGCCGCCCTGCTGCAGACGCTCAGCTTCGATCGCATCGCTGGCATTCCCTATGGCTCACTACCGACCGCGACCGGCCTATCGCTGCAGTTGCACAAACCGCTCATCTACCCGCGCAAAGAGGTCAAGGCGCACGGCGCCCGCCGCCTGATCGAAGGCGACTTTGACGTTGGCGATGTGGTGGCCGTCATCGATGACATCCTGATCACTGGCGGCAGCGTGCTCGAAGGCATCGGCAAGCTGGAGAGCTCAGGCCTGGTGGTGCACGACGTGGTTGTCTTCCTCGACCATGGCGGTGATCACGATCGCCATGCCAAGGAACGCCTCGCCGCTGCCGGCTATCGGGTCCATGCGGTGCTCGACATCAGCCGCATCACCCAGGTGCTGCAGCAGGCAGGCAGACTCACGGCTGATCAGGTAGCGACGCTGCTGCCCGACCGCAAACCCGCCTGAAGCCAGCTCTGGAGCGACAACGCCGACGTCTGAAGTCGATCTCCGATCCGTTTCTCAAGCGGCCGGTGCTCACCCTGGTGTGCAGCCTGCTGGTTCTGCTGGCGGGCTTGGTCGCCCTGCCCAATCTGCAGGTGGAGAACCTGCCGGCGATCGCCCCGAGTCGCGTCAGCGTTCGCGCCAACTATCCGGGCGCAGACCCCCAGGTGGTCGAGCAGGGCGTCACCGCAATTCTGGAAAAACAGCTCAACGGCCTGGAGCGGATCGAGAGCATCCGCTCCACCAGTTCGGCCAATGGCAGCAGCATCAGCCTGAGCTTTGCGGGGGGCGACCCCGAGCTCAACCAGATCAACACCCAGAACGAGGTGGCGGTGGTGAGCCGTCTGCTGCCGGCCAGCGTGGCGCGCCAGGGGGTGCAGGTGCGTCGCAGCAGCGACGACCTGCTGATGGTGCTGAGCTTCAGCGCCGATCGCAGCCTCTACAGCGACACCTTTCTGAGCGGCTGGGTCGATCAGGTGATCCGCGATCGCATCCAGAGGGTCCCCGGGGTGGGCAGCGTCAGCCTCTCGGGCGGCAACAGCCTGGCGTTTCGGCTCTGGCTCGATCCCTGGCGGCTCGAGGAGCGAGGGCTCACCATCGGCGATGTGCGCACTGCGCTGCAGCAGCAGAACGTGCTGGCTGCTTTGGGCCAGAGCGGTGATGCCCCCAGCCCCGCCGGCCAAGAGCTGACGCTGCCGCTGCGCATGGAGGGGCGCCTGCGCAGCCCGGCCGAATTCGAACAGCTGGTGGTAGCCCGTGATGCCAAGCGCGGCGGCATCACGCTGCTGCGTGATGTGGGCCGGGTCGAGCTGGGCAACGAGAGCTACGACGCCATCGCCACCAATCTTGAGGGCAACCCAGTGGTCGCCCTGGTGATCAACCAGCGCGACGGCAGCAATGCCATCAACGTGAGCAGGGCCGTCAACGAGGCACTGGACGAGCTGCAACCGCGCTTTCCGCCGGGCATCGACATGCAGTTGATTGTCGACGAGGCCGACTACGTCAAGGGAAGCATCGCCAACACCAGCGAAAGCCTGCGCGATGCGGTGCTGCTGGTGTTCGTGGTGCTGCTGCTGGGGCTTGGCAACAGCCGCCTGGCTCTGGTCACCGCGGGCGCGGTGCCGGTGGCTCTGATCGGCGCCCTGAGCATTCTGTTGCTCACAGGACAGTCGCTCAACACCCTGACCCTGTTTGGCATGGTGCTGGCCTCGGGCCTGGTGGTCGACGACGCCATCGTCGTCAGCGAAGACATCGGCCGCCG
>CAYFMB010000329.1:0-2020 GCA_964344095.1 uncultured Klebsiella sp. | reverse complement strand
TGGGGGTGCTGTGGTGGCAGCTGGGGCCGCGCATTGTCGATCCCTCGATGGCGCTCATCGGCGGTGTCGTGCTGGCCGGAACGACCACCCTTGGGGCGCTGCTGCAGTGGTTGATCCAGCTGCCGGCGCTGGCTCAGCAGGGGCTGCACCGTTTCCAGCTCGTCTGGGACTGGAAGCATCCCGGCGTGCAGGAGGTGCTGCAGGTCATGGGCCCGGCCACCTTCTCGTCGGGAATGCTGCAGATCAACGTGTTCGTCGATCTGTTCTTTGCCAGCGGCATCGTGGGTGCGGCGGCCGGTCTGGGCTACGCCAACCTGCTGGTGCAGACGCCCCTGGGGTTGATCTCCAATGCCTTGCTGGTGCCGCTGCTACCGACCTTTGCGCGGCTGACCGCGCCCGAGGACAGGCCGCAGCTGATCAGCCGCATCCGCCAGGGACTGATGCTCTCCAACGCCTCAATGCTGCCGTTGGGGGCCTTGATGATTGCCCTGGCCGGTCCGATCGTTCATCTCATCTATGAACGCGGTGCCTTTAATGCCGCCGCCGGCGATCTCGTCAATGGGCTGCTGATGGCCTATGGCCTTGGCATGGCTTCCTATCTGGCCCGCGACGTGCTGGTGCGGGTGTTCTATGCCCTGGGCGATGGCAACACCCCGTTTCGGCTGTCACTGGCAGGGATCGGCCTCAACGCCATCGCCGACTGGGTGCTGGTGGGCGGGCCCAGCCCCTGGGGCCTGCTGCTGCCGGCCAGTAACTTCGGCGCTCCTGGGTTGGTGCTGGCCACGGTCGTGGTGAACGCCGTCACCTGCGTGGCTTTGCTGCTTGTGTTGCAACAGCGACTGGGCGGGCTGCCTCTGCTCCGTTGGGCCCGCGAGAGCGGAGTGCTGCTGTCAGCATCGCTGGTTGGCGGGGTCCTGGCCTGGGCCGCTGCCAATCTGGTGCGGTGGCCCGGCGGCTGGGTGGAACTGTTGTTGCGGCCCGGTTGCAGCGCACTCATCGGGCTGGCGGCTTACGGCGTGCTGGCGTCGCTGGCTGGTGTGCCCGAGGCGCGTCAGCTGCTCGGCGGGTTGCAGCGTCGCTGGCCCCTGCGGCGTTAATCCTTGGGCCCGAGCCGCACGTCCCGCTCATCACGCACGTGCACTGGCACCTCCAGATGGGAGCGCCCCAGGATCTGCAGCCCCTCAACCGAATAGATGCGGGCCTCGATGCCGAACTCGCGGAAAGCGTTCTCGAGCTCTTGCAAGAGGGCTTTTTCGACCTGAGCCTCGGCGTCGACGACACGGCCGATCAGGCGGCTGCCGAGGCGGCCGATCCGTTGGCTCACCACCTCCCGCGCATTGGTGACTTCGATGACCAGCACGGCCCGGTGGCTCCAGCAAGAGCAACCCTAGTGGTGGGCGTTGCGCACGGGGCTCAAGCGTCCAGCTCCTGCAACACATCCTCCAGATCGCGCAGCTGACCGGGCGGCACCAGCCGTGCCAGCGGCAGGCGGGTGGCGCCACCGCCGATCGGCACCTGCACGGCTTCGAGCGCCTGCCGGGCACAGACCGCAATGCCCTGATCCAGGCGTGCGGCGCACTCGATTGCCAGGGCTTCGGCCAGACCCGCATCGCCCAGGTAGAGGTGCCAGCCCGCCACCTGCAGGTAAAGGCGATCAGCGATGGCGCGCTGCAGGTCCTGGAGCTGGTGGGCGCTGAGCGTCATGGTTCGGGCTTGGGGCGCAGGGCGATCACGACGCCACCATGGCCGAGCAGCACCAGCAGCCAGGCCAGGCTCAGCCAGCTCAAGTGCTGCCAGGGGTGTCGGATTTCCTGCACCAGCCACAGACCGCTGTTGAGGGCGGCGTAGAGAGCCGCGTGCAGGGTCAGGTTGACGATCCGCTCAAAGTGGCGGTACCGCGGGTCTTCGGGATTGGCGGGGCCGTACCAGCGAATCGGCATGTTTGACGAAAGGGCACCCTGTGCTGTGAAAATGGTCCCATGCGCTTGTAGCTCAGCGGATTAGAGCATCTGACTACGGA
>CAYFMB010000328.1:400-2033 GCA_964344095.1 uncultured Klebsiella sp. | reverse complement strand
CCCTTGCCCAGCACCCGCAGCACGTTGGTGGCGCCGGTGGAGCCTGAGCCTTCGCGGCGAATGTCGAGGCCCCGCAGCCAGCGCCCCGCCAGGTAGCCGCTGGGGATGCTGCCCAGCAGATAGCCCGCCAGCAGCAGCAATACGATCAAGGGAATTGGCATCACAGAGGTCTTCAGGTCGCTTGCAAGGGTTGGCTGAACGGAGCGCTCAGAGATGTGACCAGTCGAGCGCCATTAGTAAGGGGGCAGCTCATCGATCAGTTCACCCGGGCCGGCCACAAAGGCCAACCACAGCGGGAACTGCAGCACGGCGACTTCTACCGCAGCAACACCAGCGTCGATCACAATGAACGGCAGCTCGCCCCGTTCTTCGAGGCGATCGGCACGCTCGATCAGGGCGTCGGCGCGTTCGAACAGCACGATGCCGCTGTTGGGGCCAAAGTCTTCGCGACCCAGGCCCAGGCAGTCCTGCAGGCCGCGGCGCCACTCGCCCAGACGTTCTGGTTCCCCCGCCAGAACCAGAGTCTGGAAGCTTTCGCCGTAGAGATCGCCAAGAACGGCGACGGCTGCGGCGGCAATCAGGGCGTTGCGGCTGCGGCTGCCGCTGCTGTTCTGGGCGCCCCGCCCACCTTGGTTCAGAAACCAGTCGTCGAGCAGGGCGGCACCCGGGGCTTCGAGGCTGCGGCGCAGCTGCCAGGGCTCGGCGTAGAAGTCGGGCTGCCCCTGAAAGCCTGCCAGCCGCTCACGAATGAGATCGGCGTCGCCGGCAAACTGCCCGGCTGCCGCCGGTGGGGCCAGTGGGGCTGCTGCAGCGCTGCCCGCTGCGGCAGCGGCCTGATCGAGGGGTGAGGGCTGCACCAGCAGCTGCTGCGGCACCAGTTCGATCTGCTCGGCCGCCACCGACAGGTCCTGCAGGGCACCGACGAGGTACTCCTGGAAGCCTTTGACCCGGCGCGCGATCTGGTCGGACTGGCCGCTGAAGCTGGTCGCCATGTCACGGTTGATCTGCTCGCGTCGCGCTTCGAGCTGGCTGATCTCATCGAGCAAGCTCTGACGCTGGCTGCGCAGGTCGCTCAGGGCGAGCTCCAGCCAGGCTGGGCTGGCGGCTGTCGACCCAGGTTGAGTGGTGGTATCTGCAGCAGCAGGGATGTCGGCCGTGGTGGGCTCGTCGGGAGCGGCCATGTCGGGCTTCTGGGGATCAACCATGGGTCGCAGGGCTGAGCTGGGGGAGGCGCGCCTGGAGCTGGGTCTGCAGCTCCCTGGCATCGAACAACACCGGCAGCAGGTGAATGCTCTTCTGTTCACGGAAGTAGAACAGCACCGGCACAGCCGGCCAGAACAGTTTCCACCCCAGCCACTCGCTGTAGGGGAAGCGCCGCAGCAAGGTCTCCTGGCGCAGGACCAGCAGCGCATCGGCCGTGAAGGTCAGCCGCAACAGCACGCTCTGCAGCAGCAAAAACAGAGCGAACACACTGACGATCAGGCTCAGCCACAAGGCCGGTGCCCAGAGCAGCTGCAGCGGCAGCGCGGCCAGTCCCAGGGCTAGCACCCCCAGCGGCACGCCGTAGCGCGGAGCGAGGGTCACGGCGTCAGTCATCAGCCGAACAGCAGTTTGGTGAGCAGGGCATCCATCA
>CAYFMB010000328.1:0-390 GCA_964344095.1 uncultured Klebsiella sp. | reverse complement strand
CATCAGCGCCACGGTGACCAGGATCATGACCACCGCGCCGGTGGTGCTACTGCCCACCTCCTTAGGACCACCTTTGGTGGTCAGGCCCCAGCCGCAGGCGATCACAGCGATCTGCAGTCCAAAGACCAAAGCCTTGAGCAGCATCGAGGGCAGGTCGTCGGGCTCCATCCAGGTGCGCACCGAGTTCCAGAACACCGCCGGGGGAATGTTGTACAGCACGGTGCTGCTGACCTGGCCCGACCAGATGCCCACCCAGAAAAAGAGCAGGCACTGCACCGGCGCCATCACGACCATGGCCAGCACCCGGGGCACCACCAGGTACTCCACCGGATCGGTGCGCAGCATCGTGATCGCGTCGATCTGCTCGGTGACCTTCATGCTGCCGAGCTG
>CAYFMB010000327.1:0-2041 GCA_964344095.1 uncultured Klebsiella sp. | reverse complement strand
CACTGGTGTTGAAGCACAGCTGTTGAATCAAGCTGGTCTTTGCAGCGGGCCTTAAAAAACGCGCCAGAAAACTGGTAACGCAACAGGGCCACTGCAGCCAAACAGGCGGCTCACCAGAGCATTCGCTGCACCAAGTGCCACCCAACAGGCGCGGACGTGCCAAGTTGAGAACAGCCCGATCAGGGTCATGCGGCTGCAGCTTCGGCGGTTTGTGCTCACCAAGGCGGTGCCGCTGGCGATCAGTCGCGGCAGCAGCAGCGGTGTCGAGCACCTGCTGGTGACGCTCGAGCACGACGGTTGCACAGGTCTCGGCGAAACCGGCAGCTTTGACACGGGCCACCACGGCTACGCCACCGACGCCATTGCCGCAGAACTTGACGCTGCGGCCCCGCGCCTCTCAGACCTGGGGGCGCAACTTGAGGCTCGGATCTCAGCAGTCGAATGGCCCGACGCGCTGATCGGCCCGCTGCTAGCCGATCTGTCGCCACCGGCGCGCTGCGGCCTCGATCTGGCCCTGCACGACTGGTGGGGCAAACGGCTGACCCAGCCCCTGCACCGGCTCTGGGGGCTGGATCCGAGGGCCTGTGTCGCCACCAGCGTGACCCTCGGGCTGGGCACGATCGAGGCGGTGTTGGCGCGGCTCGAGCGCTGGTGGCTGCAACTGCCAGCCACGCGCATCAAGCTCAAGTTGGGCAGCCCCAACGGTGTCGACCACGATCGCGCCCTGGTGCAGGCCGTCGCCAAACGCCTCGAGCAACGGCAGCAGCAGTGCGGCACGGCGCTCGAGCTGCAGGTTGATGCCAATGGCGGCTGGGACCTGGACACAGCCTTTGCGATGGCCCCCTGGCTGGCGGAGCAGGGAGTGGTGTTGCTCGAGCAACCGCTGACACCATGCACTGACCTGGCGGCCGACACCGCCGGATTTGCTGCGCTCAAGCCCCATTGCCCGCTCCCTCTGGTGGCCGATGAAAGTTGCTGGAACCGCATCGATGTAGAGCGCCTGGCACCCCATGTCGACGGGATCAACATCAAGCTGCTCAAGTGCGGAGGCCTGCACGAAGCCCATGCCATGGCCCGGCGCGCCCAGGACCTGGGACTGCGGGTGATGCTGGGCTGCTACGGCGACGGCAGCCTGCTCAACGGCGCCGCCGCCCAGCTGCTGCCGCTGGTGCACTGGCCCGACCTCGACAGCCATCTCAACCTGCTTGACGATCCCTTTGCAGGCCTGAAGATCGAGGCCGATGTGCTGATCCCACCCAGCGGCCCCGGCCTGGGCATCCACTGGCGTGGATCGGTCGCGGCAACAGCTGCACCAACCGCATGACCCGCCCGATGCCGATGGCGCTGACCAACAAGCCGCCGCTGCAGCCCGATCAACGCCTGGTCCTGCTGCTGCACGGCGGCAGCGCCGACCTCAGCGGCAAGACCGGCCTGGCGATGCTGCGCTACAGCCGCAACCCGATCGTTGCGGTGGTGGACCCGCAGCAAGCTGGGCGCTCCCTGCAGGCGATCTGCGGCATTGACCACCCTGCCCCGGTGGTCGCCGATCTGAAAGCGGCGCTGCCCCTGGAACCTGAGGTCGCCGTGATCGGCCTGGCGCCTTCAGGCGGCGTGCTGCCCGATGTGGTGCGCCGTGATGTGGCTGCTGCGCTGCAGGCAGGCCTGAGCGTTGCCAGCGGACTGCACACCCGCCTGGGCGACGATCCGGCCCTGGCGGTTCTGCTGAGCTCTGGGCAATGGATCTGGGACCTGCGACAGGAACCCTCCGGCCTGCAGGTGGCTGCCGCCCGTGCCGCGGCGCTGCCCTGCCGGCGGCTGCTGGCGGTAGGCAGCGACATGGCCGTCGGCAAGATGAGCGCCTGCTTGGAGCTGCAGGCAGAGGCCCTGCGACAGGGCATCGATGCGCGCTTTGTCGGCACCGGCCAGGCAGGCATCCTGATCAGCGGCGGCGGCGTGGCCCTCGACGCCGTGCGGGTCGACTACGCCGCAGGCGCTGTTGAAGCAGCAGTGCTGGAGGCGGCCAGCGGGGGTGGGTCGGGCC
>CAYFMB010000326.1:0-2048 GCA_964344095.1 uncultured Klebsiella sp. | reverse complement strand
TCAGCAATCGCCGGATTATTGAGGGGCTTCTCGTAGCCCCAGTCATGGCGGCTGTCGCTGTGGGCGGCTGGACCGGCCCCAGGAATCACCCGCGGCTGACCTAGCAGCGAAGGCCCGTCATTGAAGGGGCTGTGACCCATGGTCGCTGGACAGCTCAGATGATTGAAAGCAGGCTAGGTGTTCTGTCTCAGCAGGTTGTTCAGTGACAAGGGGGTGTGAGGCCGCTACGGGTTGAGGTGCGACCCACCAACCCAGGCCTCACGCACCCATGCATAGCCATCCCAATGCCCGTCTGACGCAGAGGGGCCGTCTCCGGCTCGTGACCCAGCACCTGGAGCATGGCCGCAGCCTTGCGGAGCTGGCCGCCGAGAACGGAATCAGCCTGCGCTGCGCTTACCGCTGGCTTGCTCGTTACCGCTCAGGCGGTCCATCCTCACTGGCGGATCGACGGAGTGTTCGCCGCACCCAGCGGCGGACGCTCGATTCGCAGCAAGTGCAGCAAGCGGTGGAACTCCGTCACCAGCGCCTGCACCTCCGGCACATCGCCCGGCTGCTCCAGGCGCCCTTCTCGACCGTCGCCAGAGCCCTCAGCCGCCTGGGCCTTGGGCGGCTGCGAAACCTGGAGCCCAAACCGCCGGTGCAGCGGTACGAATGGGAGCGGCCCGGTGACCTGATCCACGTCGACGTCAAGACTCTGGCCCGGTTCCGCAAGGTGGGGCACCGGATCACCGGCGACCGCCAGCAGGGGCGCTCCTATGGCGCCGGCTACGACAAAGTCCACGTGGCCGTGGATGACGCCACTCGCCTCGCCTATGTCGAGGTGCTGGGAGACGAGCAGAAGCCAACGGTGATCGGCTTTCTCAGCCGGGCCATCGCCTGGTTCAACGGCCAGGGAATCGAGTGCCGGCGGGTGATGAGCGACAACGGCCCCGCCTACGTCTCCAAAGCGTTCGCCAAGGCCTGCCGCACCCTGGGCCTCAGGCACATCCGCACCAGGCCCTACACGCCCAGAACAAACGGCAAAGCCGAGCGGTTCATCCAGACCCTCTGTCGGGAGTGGGCTTATGCCATGGCCTACCCGAACTCCGACGAACGCAACCGTTGGTTGCCCCGCTACCTGTCGATCTATAACCGTCTCAGGAAGCACTCGGCCCTGGGCTGGCGCTCACCCCAGGAGCGGCTCGCTGAGCTGCTCCGCTGACGAACCTGGTGAGACACAACAGCTAGGCATGGTCAACGGCCTCAGAAGCGAAGCCGGCTGCGCAACCCCAACACCGTCAACAGCGGAGCCCCTGCCGTCGCCGGCTGGATCACCTGCAGGTTGGGACTGAGGATCAGCCAAGGAGTCAACGCAACGTTGTAGTACAGCTCCAGCCCCACCTCCTGCTGCAGCGGCGTTTGCAGGGTGGCCTGTAGACCGTTGCTCCAGTTGTAGGCATACACGCCCACGCCAAAGCCATCGAAGGGTCTGGAGCGCCACATGGCCTCGCCGCTGAGCCCCATCGCCAGCGACGACGCAATCGGGTTGGGATCACCGCCGGTGACGCCGATGCGGCCATACACACCAATGCCCTTGCCAGGCATCACAGCCGATGGCCAGAGCTGATGCCCAACGTTGAACGTCAGATTGCTGGGGCTGATCAGGCCCCGCTGCCGCAGCGCCGAAGGCACATAAGTCTCTTCCAGTGAGACCGATTGGGTTGTGCTCAGGATGTAGGCAACGCCGAGATTGCTGCTGCGATTCCAGAGGCGCCCATTCCATTGGGCCGACAGCGAGACGTTGACCCCGCTTGCAAAGAGATTCTCAAAAGGATTGAGCGTGCGGTCGTTGGGGTCGTAGGCCATGGCGCCCAGGGTGAGCTCGCCGATCTGCTGACTGATCGACGCCGCCATCAACGTGGCCGGGGTCACCCCGGTGGGCGGCAGCACCAGGGCCAGGTTCTGAAAGCGATCAATGCCCCAGCCGCCAAAGAACGGGTTCTGCGCCTGCAGATCAATCACATTGACCTTGCCCACCAGCAGGCGGGTGCCGCCCCAGCGCTGACGCA
>CAYFMB010000325.1:1640-2057 GCA_964344095.1 uncultured Klebsiella sp. | reverse complement strand
CTCCCACACGGCGTCGGCTTCGACCGGTGGGGGCAGCAGCGATAACTGATCGAGCAGGCTCTCGGCATCGCGCAGACCGCCCTGGGCTCGCTGGGCCACCACGTGCAGGGCCTCAGGCGTGATCTGGATCGCCTCCTGCTCGGCGATCCAACCCAGGTGCTGCTGCAGCGCTTCCATGGGAATGCGCCTGAAGTCGAAGCGCTGGCAGCGGCTCAAAATGGTCGGCAGCACCCGTTGCGGGTCAGTGGTGGCCAGCACAAACACCACCCGTGGCGGCGGTTCCTCCAGGGTCTTGAGCAGGGCGTTGAAGGCTGCGGTCGAGAGCATGTGGCACTCGTCGATCACGTAGACCTTCCAGCGGGCCTGCACCGGGGCGAAGCGCGAGCGTTCAATCAGCTCGCGAATGTTGTCGACGCC
>CAYFMB010000325.1:383-1630 GCA_964344095.1 uncultured Klebsiella sp. | reverse complement strand
GGCGTCGATCTCGATCACGTCGAGGGCGGTGCCATTGGCGATGGCTGTGCACAGCTCGCAGCTGCCGCAGGGCGTCGGTGTCGGGCCGTCGGCGCTCAGGCAGTTGAGCGAGCGGGCCAGGATGCGGGCGCTTGAGGTTTTGCCAGTGCCGCGCGGACCGCTAAACAGGTAGGCCGGGGCGATACGCCCAGACTGCAGGGCGTTGCCCAGGGTGGCGGCGATCGCCTGCTGGCCCACCAGCTGGTCGAGGCGCTGCGGCCGGTATTTGTGGTGCAGGGGCTGGTAGGTCTGTCCCATGCGGTGTCGGACCTGCGCCTGCGACTCTGCAGATTACCGGCCGTGGGCGTGACTCAGGCCGAGGCCTGCTGCGGGTCGACGGCTTCGCTGTCCTTGGCGCTCGGGTGTGTCAGCACCTGGGCCTTGGTGCGGGCTTCGACGAGGTCGCGCGTGACACTGAACTGCTGCACGTCCTGGCGCGAGGGCAGGTCGTACATCAGTTCAAGCATCAGCTCTTCGACAATGCCGCGCAGGGCGCGGGCTCCGGTTTTGCGGCGGTGGGCTTCGGCCGCGATCGCCTCGATCGCCTCGGGTTCGAACTCGAGCCGCACGTTGTCCATGCTCAGCAGGGTCTGGAACTGCTTGACCAGGGCGTCGCGCGGTTCGGTCAGGATGGCCTTGAGGGCTCCCGCATCCAGCGGTTCGAGCACGGCGGTCACCGGCAGGCGGCCGATGAATTCGGGAATCAGGCCGTACTTGACCAGATCATCGGGTTCCAGGTGGCGCAGCACCTCAGCCGCCTGCCGATCTTTGCCGCTGCGGGGGCGGCTGGAGCCATCAGCGCTGATGAAGCCGATGGCGTTGCGACCCATGCGCTTCTGCACCACATCGTCGAGGCCGACAAACGCCCCACCGCAGATGAACAGAATCTGGCTGGTGTCGATCTGGATGCAGTCCTGATAGGGGTGCTTGCGACCGCCCTGGGGCGGCACGTTGGCGACGGTGCCTTCGAGCATCTTGAGCAGGGCCTGCTGCACCCCTTCACCCGAGACGTCGCGGGTGATCGATGGGTTTTCGCTTTTGCGCGCGATCTTGTCGATTTCGTCGATGTAGATGATGCCCCGTTGGGCCTGATCCACATCGAGATCGGCCTTCTGCAGCAGCCGCAGCAGAATGTTCTCGACGTCTTCGCCGACGTAGCCCGCCTCGGTGAGGGTGGTGGCATCGGCCACCGCGAACGGCACGTCGAG
>CAYFMB010000325.1:0-373 GCA_964344095.1 uncultured Klebsiella sp. | reverse complement strand
CGGCCAGGGTCTGGGCCAGCAGGGTTTTGCCGCAGCCCGTGGGTCCGATCAGCAAGATGTTGCTTTTGTGGAGTCGGGTGGCGGTCTGGTCGGTCTCGCCTTTGCCGTCGCCCTGCCAGGCCAGCCGTTTGTAGTGGTTGTAAACAGCAACCGAGAGGGTTTTCTTCGCCTCCTCCTGACCCACCACCTGCCGGTCCAGGAACTCCTTGATCTCCCGCGGTTTGGGGATCTGGGCCAGGGTCGGGGCCGGTTTGGGAGCCTTCTTGGCTGGGGCCTTGCCGCGGTTGGCCTCGGGAGCATGGCGGCTTGCACCGCCGCTGCCAGGACTAGCCACGAGTTCCTCATCCAGGATCTCGTTGCACAGGTCGATGCA
>CAYFMB010000324.1:0-2069 GCA_964344095.1 uncultured Klebsiella sp. | reverse complement strand
GCACCGAGCACGTGGCGGACAAGCGCAGCTTCCGCCACTTCATGCTCAAGGAGATTCACGAGCAGCCCGAAACGGCGGCGCTGTGGGTGGCGCGGCACCTGCCCGAGAGCGGCCCGTTGGTGGCCCTGCCCCTCGACGACGACCTGCTGAACGACGTCGAGCGGGTGCAGCTGCTGGCCTGCGGCACCAGCCGCCACGCCGCCCAGGTGGGCGCCTATCTGCTGGAGCAGTTGGCCGACATTCCGACCGATGTCTTCTATGCCAGCGAATTTCGCTATGCCCCGCCGCCGCTGAGCCGCCGCACCCTGACAGTGGGCGTGACCCAGTCGGGCGAAACCGCCGACACCCTGGCCGCCCTGGCGATGGAGCAGGAACGCCGCCGCGCCGTGGCCGACCCCGCCTATGCGCCGCGGCTGCTGGGCATCACCAACCGACCCGAGAGCTCGTTGGGCCGCCTGGTCGATGCCGTGCTCGACATCGGCGCCGGCATCGAGGTGGGCGTGGCCGCTACCAAGACGTTTTTGGGGCAACTGCTGGCGTTTTATGGCCTGGCGCTGGCGTTGGCCGAGCGCCGCGGCGGCAGCATCAACGGCCGCAGCCCCGAGCAGCTGCGTCAGTTGGCTTCCCAGTTGCGCCAACTGCCCGCCCAGCTGCGCGCCCTGGTGGAAGACCACGACCGGCGCTGCGAAGCCCTGGCCCACCGCTTTAGCGAAACCCAGGACGTGATCTTTTTAGGGCGCGGCATCAACTACCCGATCGCCCTGGAAGGGGCGCTGAAACTCAAAGAGATCAGCTACATCCATGCCGAGGGCTACCCCGCCGGCGAAATGAAGCACGGCCCCATCGCCCTGCTGGACGCCCAGGTGCCGGTGGTGTCGATCGCGGTGCCCGGCACGGTGTTCGACAAAGTGCTCAGCAACGCCCAGGAAGCCAAGGCCCGCGACGCCCAGCTGATCGGCGTCGCCCCCGAAGGCCCCGACACGGCGCTGTTTGATGTGCTGCTGCCGGTGCCCGAGGTGGACGAACTGCTGAGCCCGCTGCTGACCGTGATCCCAATGCAACTACTCAGCTATCACATTGCCGCTCACCGCGGCCTCGATGTCGATCAGCCCCGCAACCTGGCCAAGAGCGTCACGGTTGAGTGAGGGCTCAGGCGCTCACTGGTAAGCCGAATCGTGATCGGGGTGCAGCGACAGCAGGCGCAGCCAGTCACCATCTCGCCAGGCGACGGCACGGCAACTGCGGCTGATGCGCAACGTGTAGAGACGCTGGCCCGCCGGACCACGCCGGCTCTGGATCAGCTCCCAGCGCAGGCCTTTGCTGCGCTGCAGCTGGGCCCAATCCATCGCCTGCAGGAAGCGCAAGGTCTGCAACACGGCCCAGCCTTCAGACTTGCCGAGGGCGAGCAGATTGGCCTGAAATTCTGGGTTGTTGAGATCCAGCCGGATCATTCACGAACCGTCCTTCAAGGCTGCTCAGCGCCATGAAGATGACGCTCCAAGGCAGCCAGATCAGCCTCAACAGCAGGCTCCTGCATCGCTGCCATGGCCCGGTCCAAACGGGCAGCAGCTTCTGGTTGATGCAACCAAAGCTCTGCATCAGGGATGGTCTGCGCTGTTTTGATCAACCAGACCCCTGGCTCAGCACTCTCGATCAGCACGGTGCGACCCGCATATTCCTTGCCCAGCGAGATCTGACCGCTGGCCCCAACACGCTTGACCACCGCTTTCATGCCGGCCCTCCCTTCATGCCTTCATGCTAAGCACCCACGGAGGTGGCATCACTGCGGCCGTAGCGGTCCTCGAAGCGCACGATGTCGTCTTCGCCCAGGTAGGCACCGCTCTGCACCTCGATCAGCTCGACCGGAATCTTGCCGGGGTTGGAGAGGCGGTGCTTGGAACCTAGGGGGATGTAGGAGCTCTGGTTTTCACCCAGCAACTCCTGGCTGCCGTCCTTTTCGACCACGCAGGTGCCCTTGACCACGATCCAGTGCTCGGCGCGGTGGTGGTGCATCTGCAACGAGAGGCTGGCGCCGGGGTTGACGACGATCTTTTTGACCTGCCAGCGCT
>CAYFMB010000323.1:0-2095 GCA_964344095.1 uncultured Klebsiella sp. | reverse complement strand
AACAGGGCAGGGGTGCCAACAGCACGCTTCGCATTTCCCCTGACTTAATTGAAACTTGATCCTGCTGCCGATCGAGCCAGTGATGTCCTGCCGAAGATCTTGTCAACCGGTCAGGCTGATGCGGGTTCTAGCAGGCCAGGATCAACCGCCATCAGATAGCGGACATGAATCAAGTTATCCAGGCAATTCAGGTCACTCTGTAATTCATCAACGCTGGCATGCAAGCCATCATCGAGCAGATCAGCCATGGTCAAATGGCACCAGCGGGCCTGCAGCAGACCTGCCAGCCATTCGAGCTCATGGTCACTGCCGCAAGCGCGCAGTTCAACCGCACGTTGCGGTAGGTCGGCACCGCTGCGAAACACCCGCTGCCGGGTTGTGGTCGAGTCGCTGAGTCGCTGCAGCAGCTGATCCATGTGCTCCAACTGCTGCCGCAGCCTGGACTCCACCAACAAACCGCGCAAGCTGGCGTTAATCCTCTCGATGCAATGGCGCACCGACCGGGGGAAGCGCGCGTCCAACAGCAGATAGGCCGACACGCTGGTGGCATTGATGCAGGCGCCGCCATGCTGGCGAAACATCTGATAGCCGCCCACGCAGCGCAGCACACCGATCCAGTGGAGCTCCTGCTGTTCCGCCGCATCCAACGACAACATGCCGCTGGCCAGATTCAGCGGACCCGCCAGTGACCAGTTGGCATCCAGCAGGCGACTGGTCTTGTCAGCCCGCTCCATCCAGCGGCCCAACAGGCCGAACTCCCAAGCGTGATCGCGACTCTGGGTGGCATCGGTGACGCCATAGAACAGCGCACAGCCACGCCGAATGTCGCGAAGACATTCCTGCAGCGGCTGCTCCCAGAAACTGCTGTTCTGCAGCTGCCAGTGCAGCTCGTTGAGCTGCTCCCACATCTCGGTGGTGATGCGATCGCGAATCTGGCGCGCGTTCTCGCGTGCCGCTGCCAAGCAGCTGACGATGCTGCTGGGGTTGTCGCCACGACGAGTGAGAAAATCGCAGCAATTGGCTTCATTGCAGATCAGATAGCGCTCAGCAAAGAGTTCAGCAACGCCACTGGCCTCAAGCAGCGGCTGCCAAAGATTGGCCACTGCATCGCTGCTGTCGAGCGACAAGGCAATGCTGATCTCGAGAAAGCGCGCAAAGTTGTCGGCCCGCTCGACATAGCGATTGATCCAGTACAGCGAATCGGCAACCCGGCTCAGCATGCCGGCACCACACGGGACTGGCCTGCAGCGCGTGCCAACGCCTCAGGCGTCGTGGGCTCAGAACCGACCGCAGGCGTGTCGACCACCCAGGTGTCCTTGCTGCCGCCGCCCTGGGACGAGTTGACCACCAGAGAGCCGCGGCGCAACGCCACCCGCGTCAATCCCCCGGGGGTGATCCAGGTGTCATCACCGCGCACGATGTAGGGACGCAGGTCCACATGACAGGCCGCCAGCCCGTCATCGAGCAGCGACGGCACAGTCGAGAGGGCCAGGGTCGGTTGGGCGATGTAGTTGCGCGGGTTGGCGCGGATCTTCGCGGCGAACTCCTCGCGCTGACTGCTGGTGCTCTTGGGACCGATCAACATGCCATAGCCACCGGCCTCGGAGACCGCTTTGACCACCAGCTGATCCAGATGGGCCAACACGTGCTCGCGCTCCTGCTGCAGCCCGCAGCGGAAGGTGGGCACGTTTTCGATGATTGGCTCCTGATCGAGGTAATAGCGAATCATCTCTGGCACGTCGGCATAGATCAGCTTGTCGTCGGCCACGCCGGTGCCGGGAGCGTTGGCGATGGCGACGCGGCCGGCGGCGTAGACCTCCATGAGGCCCCGCACCCCCAGCATCGAATCGCTGCGGAACACGGCCGGATCGAGGAAGTCATCGTCGATGCGGCGGTAGATCACATCGACGGGTTCAGGGCCGAGCGTGGTGCGCATCCAAACGCGGCCATCTTGGACCAGCAGATCGCGCCCCTCCACCAGCTCGATGCCCATGAGCGTGGCGAGGATGCTGTGCTCGTAATAGGCGCTGTTGTAGACGCCGGGGGTCAGCAGCACCACCTTGGGATGGTCGGTCCAGGTGGCCAGGCTGCGCAG
>CAYFMB010000322.1:0-2115 GCA_964344095.1 uncultured Klebsiella sp. | reverse complement strand
GTGCTGCCCCAGGAGCTGGTGGGGCTAGAGGGTGATCAGCTGCAACTGCTCCTGCCCTGCGGAGCCAACCCCTGGATTCGCCAGCCCGATGAAGAAGCTGCACCCGCTCAGCTGCTGGTGGCGGCTGGTCAGCGCCTGGGAGTCGCCGAGCTGGGGCGGCTGGCCAGCTGCGGGGTCGAGCAGCTGCTGCTGACGCGCCGGCCCCGCATTGGCTTGTTGATCAGCGGCGATGAGCTGCTGCCCCCCGGCGCCGCCCGCGGCCCCGGGCAGATCTGGGAGAGCAATTCGCTGTTGCTCTCGGCGCTGCTGCAGCGCCTGGGGTTTGCCGTGGCTGAGCAGCGGGTGGTGGCCGATCAGCCCGAGCCCCTGCGTGCTGCGCTGCAGCAGTTGGCGGCGGCCTGCGATGTGGTGGTGAGCACGGGCGGGGTGTCGGCCGGCGACAGCGACTGGATCCGCCCGCTGGTGGCCGAGCTGGGCACGGTGAGCTTTTGGAAGCTGTTTCTCAAACCTGGGCGGCCGTTCGCATGGGGTCAGGTGGCGGGGGTGCCGTTCTTTGGTTTGCCCGGCAACCCGGTGGCTGCGGCGACCACGGCCCTGCAGCTGCTGTGGCCGGCGTTGCAGCGACTCGAGGGGGCCGAGTTGCAACTGCTGCCGCGGCTGCGGGTGCGTCTAGAGGCGCCCATGAGGCGCGGCGCCGGCCGCCCCGAACTGGCCCGCGCCAGGCTCGTGGTGGACGCCGACGGGGGGCTGTGGGCCCGGGTCGAGGGCTCCCAGGCTTCGTCGCGCATTGGCTCGCTGCAGGGGGCCGATCTGCTGCTCGAGATCCCAGCCGAGCTGGGCACCCTCGAGGCTGGCACCGTCCTGTGGGCCCAGTTGCTGCGTTTGCCGCTGTTGTGAACCGTGCGGTTGTTCGTATGGTTAAGCGGCCCCGTGATCGTGCGATGCAGATCCTCTCGGCCAATGAGCTCAAGACCGCTGGGGTGGGGGCGATCACGCGGGCCTTGGAGCATGGGCGCGAAGCCGGTGTGTCGGTGCGCGGTCGCCTTGCCTATGTGGTGATGGCGGCCGAGGAGTTTCAGCGTCTGCGCGACTTGGAACTCGAACTGGCTCTGTTGGAGACCCGCGCCGACCTGGCAGCTGGACGCGTCACGACCGAGTCGGTCGACGATCATCTGGCGCGTCTCGATGCCCTGGCAACGGAGCTGCCTTGAGTTGGACTCTGCTCTTCACCGAGCGCTACAACCGCCGCGCGGCCCGTTTTCTGCGTCGCCACCCCGAATTGCGGGCTACCTATCGCAAGACGCTGTTGTTGCTTGAGGCCAACCCCCATCACCCCTCGCTGCGGCTCCATGCCCTCAAGGGCCGGCTCAGGGGTCTGCATTCGGTGTCGATCAACATCAGCTACCGCATCACCCTGGAGTTGCTGATCGACGGCCAGCGGTTGATTCCCATCGACATCGGTAGCCACGACGCGGTGTATCGGAGCTAATGGTGGCCTTGCCTCACAGCGGTGTGTTTCCCGTGATCCAGTGGCTGCTGCCATCGGCACGCCATTCGCGCTTCCAGAAGGGAGCGTCGTGCTTGAGCGCCTCGAGCAACTCACTGCAGCAGCGCTGGGCTGGGCCGCGGCGGTCGGCACCGATCGCCACCAGCACGATCGCCTCGCCCGGCAACACCCGGCCGATGCGGTGGGCGATGCAGCAGTGGCTGGCCCCATGGCGCCGGCAACAGGACTGGGCCAGTTGAGCCAGTTGGCGCTCGGTCATGCCCGGATAGTGCTCCAGCTCCAGGGCCAGCAGCGGCGTGCCGTCGGCGGCGGTGGGGCGCACCCGGCCAACGAACAGGCTTTCGGCGGCAGGACGCGGGTCGGCGCCAGCCGGTACGGCGTCATCAGCGAGACGTTGCCAGTCGCACAGCAGCGCAACCGGTTCAAACGGCTCCTCATGCAGGGTGATCAGCACCAGGGGAACGTCTGTGGTCATCAACCACCGCTGATTGGGGGTAAAAACGCCACTTCGTCGCCAGGCTGCAACGGCAACTCGGGGGTCGCGAACTCCTGGTTGACGGCGATGCGCAACGCGTCGAGGCGACCCGGCAACTGCAGCGTCTGCCACA
>CAYFMB010000321.1:0-2124 GCA_964344095.1 uncultured Klebsiella sp. | reverse complement strand
AGCAACTTGCTGCGCTGGTGGGATAGCTGAGCACCTGACACAACGGCATTGGCTCCCATGACCAGTGCCGTCATTCTTGAATCGCACAGCTGTGGATGCACGAGGGACGGCGCCTGAACCTGAGCAGGGCAGCAGCAAGCGTCAACACCAGCAACGGCCCGTCGCCGAATCGGTCATAGAGGGTTTGCCGCTGCATCATGGGCACGGCAAACACGGCGGTGCCAGCACGGCCAAGGGGCAAACCACTCACGACATCACCGCGGGCACTGATCAACTGGCTAGGGCCAGTGTTGGCCGCACTCACCAGCCAGCGCCCCGTTTCGAGAGCCCTCAACTGAGCGAGAGCGGTGAATTGGCGCTGTAGCAGGGCAGGGTAAGGATCCAGATTGGCGCTGGCCAGCAGCCACTGGGCGCCATCGCGCACCGCCGCCGCCAGGGCGGCGCCATCGCTGAGTTCATAACAAATGGCAGCCGCAAGCGAGCCACCAGGGCGCTGCAGCAGCCTGGATCCCGACCCTGGCTCGACGCCCCCCACGGCCGAAAGACCACTCCAGCGAACCAGCTGAGCCAGGGGCACCCACTCGCCGAGAGGGACCAGGCGGTGCTTGTCGAGCCAGCTACTAGGAACCTGCTCACCCCGCGCAAAGCGCAACAGACTGCTGCGCTGCTCCAGCAGCTCAGCACCCTCGTGCCAGCGGAAACCACCACTGATCAGTTCGAGCGGTGCAGGAGCGCTCAGCTGAGGTTCCAGCCCCAGGGCGCCTTCGGGCAGCACCAGCAGCTGGGCCCCCTGGCGGCGCCCCAGCTCGAGGGCTGCATCCAACCGTCGTTGCATCAGCAGGCGTTGAGCCGGCTCAAATTTGTGTCGGGTAGGAATGGCCGGCTGCAGCACCATGACCCGCTCTGGAGCAGGAAGCTCGGTGGCAGAGCCAACGGCAGCCAGCGGTAGGGAAGCCAGCACGGCCGCACCGCTGCCATGACTGACAACCACAACAGCGAGCCACCACAGAAGCCAACGCCGCCGTGCCGGCCCCTGAGCCAAGCGCCACAACAACCAACCAATGCTCAGTTGCAGCGCCGCCACCAAGCCGCTACCCCCAATCGCCGCTAGTGCCGCCAGGGGACGATCGGCTGGCAGAGCCGAAGCCCCAAGGCCCAACCAGAACAACGGGCCTCGAGCCAGCAGGGTTTCAGCCAACCCCCACAGCAGCACCAGCAGCAGCGCCGTACTCAACCGGCGCGGATCGAGGCGCCGTGCCAGAGCCAGCCAGACCCACACCAGCCCCCCCGCCAAGCTGCTGATGACAGTGAGCAACAGCAGGCACAGGGGAAGGCTGAGGGGCCCCGGCACCCCAATCCAGTCGAGCGGGTGCAGGGCCAGCAGCCAGCGATGACTGACGGCCAGTGCCGTCAAGCCCCAGATCAGGCCCGTCCAAGGACGATTGACCTGAGCCCACAGCAGCGCCAGGGACAGCCACAACAGCGGCGGCCAGCCCAGCGGCGGCAGCGCCATGCCACCCACCAGGCCCGAGCCGGCTGACAGAATCAACGCCAACGTCCACCCCGAGCGCTCGAGGGCCATGCGCGACATCCTGATCAGCTCCGCTGTGTGCGTGATCTGCCTGATGGTGGCTCTGGTGAGCCAACTGGTGGCGCCAACCACAGTGGCAGCCGCTCCGCCCAGCGTCAGCGTCATGGCTGCGGCACCAGCGACCCAGGCGTCTCCCCGCTTTGAACTGGACCCCGACGACCCCAACCCAACCTTGTTTGCCATGGCACCCGATGACCAACTTGCCCAGGCCGGCGCCCTCGGAGGCGAACTGAACGCCGCCAAAGAACGCCAGACCCCCAGTGGACTGCGCATCACTGACTTGGTCGTGGGCAGCGGGGCCGAAGCCGTGAGTGGCAAGGTGGTTGTGGTGAACTATCGCGGCACGCTCGAGAACGGCAAGGAGTTCGACAGCAGCTATGGCCGCGGTCCGTTCAGCTTTCCGCTCGGCGCCGGCCGGGTGATTCGCGGCTGGGACGAGGGCGTCGCCGGAATGCAGGTGGGCGGCAAGCGCAAGCTGGTGATCCCCCCCGATCTGGCCTACGGCGAGCGCGGTGCCGGCGGCGTGATCCCCC
>CAYFMB010000320.1:0-2133 GCA_964344095.1 uncultured Klebsiella sp. | reverse complement strand
CTGTCGAAGCTGTTCCTGCCTGGACTGGTCTCTGCCAACGTCCCAGGGCAGCGGCTGAGCCACCGAACAGGGCCGCGCGAAGCAGTTCACGGCGTTTCATGCGGTTTGCTCCTGCAGGTGCAGGAGCTCAGCCAGAACGTCCTGGCTGTGGCTCGCGGGTCGCACGGCGGTCCAGCGGGCTTGCAACACGCCGGAGGGATCAATCAGAAACGTGTGCCGTTGCGAAAAGGGAGGAATCCAAGATCCGTAACGCTGGCTGACGCGGCCGCCCGGGTCCGAAAGCAGCGGATAACGCAGACCTTCGCTGCCGCAAAACTGGGCATGCTGGTCGGGGTTGTCCGCACTGACGCCGACAACCTGGGCTCCAGCAGCCGCAAATCGCTCGAGATCCCGTTGAAAACCGCGGGCTTCGAGGGTGCAACCGCTGGTGAAATCCTTGGGGTAGAAGTACAGAACCAACCAGCTGCCAGAAAAGGTTGCAAGGCTGAGGCTCGCAGCGATGGGTCGCCCTTCGCGATCAGGTGCAACACCATCAAGGCTGAAGTCGGGAGCTGCCAGACCAAGCGCTGGCAGGGTTCCGCCAAGGGCTTGGGCGGTTTGGGGTCTCAACAACAACGAGCTGAGCAGCCCGCAGACCAGAGCGGATTGCTGCAACAGCTCGCGTCGACGCATTCAGGCCAGAACCAGGAAGCTTGGTTTTAGCTCAGAGCTTGGCCAGATTGATGCCCAGCTCTCGGGCGTAGGCGCCAAGACCCTTCTTCTGGATGGTCTTGAGGGCACGGGTGGACACGCGCAACTTGATGAAGCGGTTCCCCTCAGCCCACCAGAGGCGGCGTTCCTGCAGGTTCACCTGCTGCAGCTTCTTGGTGCGCACGTGGGAGTGCGACACGGCCATGCCGTTGTTGGCGCGCTTGCCGGTGAGTTCACAGACGCGGGACATGGCCAGAGCGGCTCCAGATCAGCTTGCAGTTCACATGCCCTCAACCAAGGTTGTGAGGCACGAGGTGACAGTACCAAATCAGCGTCCCTATCCTCGAGGAATGCCGAGATGATGCCGCTGTCATGTTGCATGTGCTCAAGTTCAGCTCAGAGGATTGCGGCACCTGCCACCGCATGAGCCATTACGACGAGCTGGTCTGCACCGAACTGGGCTGCAGCTTCGTCAGCGTCATGCTGCAGGACACGGACACCTACCGGCGCTACCGCAAGGTGCTGCTGGCCCAGTACCCCAACAAAGAGGGCATGGGCTGGCCCACCTATCTGGTGGTGAGCGATCCCGAAGGTTCCTTCACCATTCACGGCGAGCTCAAGGGCGGCATGCCCAAGGGCGATTTCCGCAACCGACTCAGCGCCCTGCTGCCAGCCTGAGTTCAGTGCCGGTTGCTACCGGCAGGGCTCCGGTCCATCGATACGGTCAAGTTGTTGACCCCCCAACATCCCCCTACCTGTTGCCATGCCAGTCGCCACCCTGCTGAGTCGTTCTGTTGCCGCCCTGTTGCTCTGCCTGGCCCTCACACCGCTGACGGTGCTGGCCCACCCTGATCATCAGCAGGCTGGTCAACAGGGCATGGGTTCTGACCATGACCACAGTCAGAGCGGCCACGACGGTCACTGAAGCTGCCACTGCCTCACGCAGCGCAGGTGATGCGTTGGCTTGAGACGATCGCTTGCAGTTTTCGTAGCGATCGTCACCGCGTCATCGCCAAGGCTCGATGACAGTTCATGGGCGGATAAGGACGCCTAGGGTTCCGACTCCTCAGGGAGTGCCTGGTCCAAGAGGCGCCGGCCGGTTTCACCGGCTGCACGGCGGGACAAAAGCCCGGGAGACCGCTTTTTCTCCACCGTTGTCCACCGGAACGTCATGGCCACAGATTCAGGTGCCTCCGGCGCCTTCGAGCGCCTGCATCCTGGTGAGGGCATGCGGGCACTCGAAAAGGAGCGTGCCCTACCCCTAACAGGCTGGCAGCAGGAGGTCGATCAGGCTCATCGCTTCGGCCTTGAGGCGGCCGAGAGCATCGTTGACCGGCGCATCTCCACCTTCTCGCGCGGTGAGCTGCCCCACTACGCGGGCATCAACACCTTCATGAAGGCGCCCTACCTGGAGGACGTGAACCAGGTGGGCAACTACGACGT
>CAYFMB010000319.1:0-2156 GCA_964344095.1 uncultured Klebsiella sp. | reverse complement strand
CTCTTGACCCCATAGAGCGAGAAAAACTCGGGCAACTCACCGGGCTTGAGCTCATTGAGCTGCAGATGCATGGCCAGGGCATAACCACCAAGGGCAAAGAAGATGCCCTGGCCCAGGCTGAGCATGCCCGTGTAGCCCCAGATCAGATCAATGCCCAGGGCCACGATGCCCAGGGACAGGAAGCGACCCAGCAGGTTCAGCCGGAACGGGGGCAACACCACCGGCAGCACCAGAGCGGCCACCACGATCAACACCCACGGCAGCAGGCGCCGCAGGGTCTTGGCAGACAACAGATCGGCCATGGATCAGGCCTCCACCAGACGTCCTTTCTGCGGGAACAGACCGGCGGGTCTGAACTGCAGGAAGAGCACGATCAGGGCAAACACGAGCACCTTGGCCATCGACGTGGTGGCAAAGAAGGTGACCAATTCGTTGAGGGCAGGCGGCATCGCCGGCCACACCAACAGCAGCGAGCCCGAACCAATGACGTAACTGAGCACACCGATGCCCAGGGCCGCCACGACGGTGCCAAGCAGCTTGCCCACACCGCCGAGCACCACCACCATGAAGCAGTCGACGATGTAGTTGCCGCCCAGGTTGGGGCCCACCGATCCCAGCAGGGTCACAGCGACGCCTGCCACACCGGCAAGGCCGGAGCCCACCAGAAACGTCAGGGCATCGACGGTTTCAGTGGGAATGCCCAGGCAATCGCTCATCGAACGGTTCTGGGTCACGGCGCGGATGCGCATGCCCCAGACGCTCTTCTGCAAAAACCAGATCACCGCCGCCAGCGCCAGGGCAGTGAGGGCAATGATGAACAGACGAGCCGATGGCATGTTGACGGCGCCCAGATCGATCGAGCCGCGCAGCCACTGGGGTGCGGTCACATCGATGTTGCGGGCGCTGAACCAGGGTTGATCAAGCACGCGAACACCCCCCAGAGCTGATGCCAGCGCAATGCCGATGCCGCCCGAGACGATCCAGCTGCCCACGCCGAGCAACGGACTCCAGCGTTGCTGCCAGAGCGCCTTGGGCGTGAAACGTGGCAGCAACAGCCCCAGCGCCACCGCCACAACCAAGCCAATGGCGAAAGCACTGCTGACCGAACGCACAAACTGCTGCAGGATCAGGCTCACGCCCCAGGTGGCCAACAGCGTCTCAAGCGGACGGCCGTACAGGCGGCGGATCACCGTCTTCTCGAGCAGCAATCCCGCCAGTCCGCTGACCACAAACGCAATCGGAATCGCGATCAGGATATAGATCGGAAAAAGGAACTCAAGTGGACCATCTTTGAACAAATTCTGCACCACAAATGTGGTGTAAGCGCCAAGCATCATCAACTCGCCGTGGGCCATGTTGATGACACCCATGAGGCCAAACACGACGGCAAGTCCCAGGGCCGCAAGCACCAGAACCGAGCCGATCGCCAGACCGTTGAACAGTGTGTCGTAAAGAAGATCCATCAGGACCTGCAAGGGAGAAAAAAGGGGGGATTGATATCCCCCCAGAATCAACGGAATCAAGTGGCCAGACGGCCCTTGATCACATCTTGAACTTGCCAGCGTCAGGGCGCTTCTGCGTCCAGTCGCAGGTGTAACCCTTGGTCTCAGGCACGTACTGGTTCCAGGCCACTGGCTTCTTGAAGCCCTGGTTCTCGAGAATCTTGAACATGCCGTCCTTCTGCACCTCGCCGATCAGCACAAGCTTCTCGACGTGGTGGTTGGGCTGCACGGTCACCTTGCCCTCGGGGGCATCGAAGCTGACGCCGATCAGGGCCTCGCGCACCTTGTTGTCGTCAACACTGTTGGCCTTCTCGGCAGCGGCGGCCCAGAGGTACACCATCATGTAGGCGGCTTCAGCGGGGTCGTTGGTGACGCGCTTGTCGCCGTACTTGGCCTTGAAGTTCTTGGTGAACTCCTTGGAAGCGGGGGTGTCGAGGCTCTGGAAGAAGTTCCAGGCGGCGTAGGTGCCCTCGAGGTACTCAGGACCGATGGCGGCGATCTCCTCTTCGGCGATCGAGAAGCTCATGATCGAGTAGCCGTTGGCCGGGGTGAGACCGGCAGCCTTCATCTGCTTGAAGAAGGCCACATTGCTGTCGCCATTGAGGGTGTTGACGATCACACCACCCTTGGGCAGGGCCTGCTTGATCTTGGCGA
>CAYFMB010000318.1:0-2157 GCA_964344095.1 uncultured Klebsiella sp. | reverse complement strand
TCTGGCTCGAGGGTTCGAATCTGCAGCAACTGCAGCAGCAGGCCTTGCTTGCGGTAGAGGGCGTCCTAGGGTGAGGTGTTCCAGCATCCCGACCCCACCGGATCCCGTCCGCCTGAATGCCTCCACGTCCCCGTTTTGACCGCCGTGCTCCTGTCCGGGAGCTGCCCAACATCAACGAGCGCATCAGCTATCCCAATTTGCGGGTGGTGGACGCCGACGGCAGCCAGCTTGGGGTCATCACCAGGGAAGCGGCGCTCGAGGTCGCCAAGGATCGCGAGCTCGATCTGGTCCTGGTGAGCGAAAAGGCCGATCCTCCGGTCTGCCGGATCATGGATTACGGCAAATACAAGTTCGAGCAAGAAAAGAAGGCCAAGGAGGCCAAGAAGAAATCGCATCAGACCGAGGTCAAGGAGGTCAAGATGCGCTACAAAATCGACCAGCACGACTACGACGTGCGGATCGGTCAGGCCGTGCGCTTCCTCAAGGCCGGCGACAAAGTCAAGTGCACGGTGATTTTCCGCGGTCGTGAAATCCAGCACACCGCCCTGGCTGAGGTGCTGTTGATGCGCATGGCCAAGGACCTCGAGGAGAGCGCCGAGATCCAGCAGCCTCCCAAGCGTGAGGGTCGCAACATGATCATGTTCCTGAGCCCCCGCAAGCAGGCTCCCGGCAAGGGTGCAGCTGAGGCCAAGCCAGCCAGGGACACCAAGCCGGCCAAAGCTCCTGCTGCAGCGACGGCTGAGTAACGAACGTTCTGCTCCAGGTCAAAGGGCAGCCGCCAGAGCCTCGTTCAGGGTTGCCCAACCCCGTTTTGAGGCAGCGGCATCAAAGTCTGGACGCTGTTCGCACATGAAGCCATGGCCTGCGCCTTTGAGCACCAGCAGCTCTCGGCGTGGGCCCTTTGGCATCGACTGCAGGGCAGTTGCGATTGATGCCACCTCTGCGGCAGGCATCAGCGCATCCTGATCGCCGACCAGGCAGATCAGATCGCCCCCAATCTCGGGCACCAGTTCCAGGGTCGGCGGGCCGCCACCGGGTCTGAAGCTCGAGACCCGCGCTCCATAGAACGCGAGGGTCACGGCCACCTGGGGCAGGGTCGCCACGATCAGCGCCAGGTGGCCGCCAAAGCAGAAGCCCACACAGCCCACCGGCCGCCGCTGCAGCCCCGGCTGCTGCTGCAGCCAGTCGATGGCCCGCCGTGCATCGGCCAGCACCGCTGTGGTGGTGACCGCATCGCGGTGTTCGCGCCCTTGCAGCAGTGACGCTTCGTCATAGGCCAGTTCCAGCCCGGGGGCGGTGCGGGCAAAGATTGGCAGGGCCAGAGTGCCGTAGCCGGCTTCGGCCAGCCGCTCGGCCACCGAGCGCACCCAACCGTTGACGCCGAACACCTCGGGGAGCAGCAGCACCGCGCCGCGGGGAGGTGCTGCAACGGGGCGTGCCCACCAGCAGCGCAATGCCGGCTGGTCGCTCTGCTCAGGGAGCTCCAGCCACTCAGCCGCGATTGGCTGCTGCGGCACCGACGTGGGGCTGGTCATGACGGTGAAGCGACTATGCCAAAGCTGCAATTGTCACCTGGGCCAGAGGCCCGTAAGGTGGGCCAGCGCAGTATCTGGCCTACCCCCCGGCGTGCGATTCCACATCCAACAGGAAAGCGACATCCCGGCGTCGACCCAGCTGTACAACCAGATCTGCTTTGCCATTGCGGCCCGCCACTTCCCTCCTGGCCACCGCTTGCCCAGCACCCGGCAGCTGGCGATGCAGACCGGGCTGCACCGCAACACGATCAGCAAGGTTTACCGCCAGCTTGAGATCGACGGCGTCGTCGAAGCCATGGCGGGCTCAGGCATCTATGTGCGCGATCAGCAGAATCCGCGTGAGCTCAAGCCGCCGCCGGGGCTGCGCCACAAGACGATCCCCGACATTGACCGGGAGGTGCGCCAGAGCGTTGACGGGCTGCTCAATGCCGGCTGCACCCTGCAGCAGGCCCGCGATCTGCTCACCCGCGAGATCGACTGGCGACTGCGCTGCGGCGCCCGCGTGCTGGTTTCGACCCCGCGTGAAGACATTGGCGCTTCGATGCTGATCGCCGAAGAGCTCGCACCGCACCTCGAGGTGCCGGTGGAGGTGGTGCCGATGGAAGAGCTCGAGGCCGTGCTC
>CAYFMB010000317.1:0-2184 GCA_964344095.1 uncultured Klebsiella sp. | reverse complement strand
CCGCGGCCCGTGCGGTTGGCCTGGAGCAGCATTACGCCTATCTGGAGGACAGCCTGGCCCGCTTTGTCAGCGGCGCCGAGCAGGAACACCTGGCTCGTCAGGCCGGTTTTGCTCACGTGCGGCATCGCCCCCTGGCTGGAGGGCTCATGGGGCTGTTGCAACTGGTCGCTTAACCAGCAGCCACCCTGTTGCGCCCGTTGCTCTTGGCGGCATACAGGCGTTGGTCGGCTTGCTGAATCAGGCCTTCCATGGCGTGATGAATTTCGTCGTTGGGCGCGCTGACTGCCGCAGCGGGCACCGCCGTGGCAGCCACCCCGATGCTGAGGCTCACATGCGGGCCGCACGGGTTGGCGGCGTGGGGCAGATGGAGCGCGCTGACCCGTAGCCGCAGATTTTCGGCCAGAACTGAGGCCTGGGCCAGGCTGGCCGGGGCCCACAACACGATGAATTCTTCACCGCCGTACCGGGCCACACAGTCGCTGCCGTGTCGCATTTCGCCAGCGAGGGCTGCCGCCACCGCCTGCAGACAGCGATCGCCGGCCTGGTGTCCGTAATGGTCGTTGTAAGGCTTGAAATGATCGATATCGACCATGGCCACGGCCAAGCCGGTGCCGTTGCGAGCCGCCTCGCGCCAGCGTTCGGCCAGCACCGCATCAAACCGCCGTCGGTTGGTCAGGCCGGTGAGACCGTCGGTGGTGCTGAGCCGCTGCAGCTCTGCATTGGCGGCGGCAAGCTCCTGGGTGCGCTCGGCCACCGTGCGCTCCAGAGATCCGGCCAATTGCCTGAGCTGGCGGCTGGTGCGGCTGCGGTCACCATTGACCATCAGGGTCACCAGTGAGGTGAGCCCCACGACGATCACCAGCAGTTGCTGCACTTCATTGGCTTCGGCGCCATTGTTCAGCACCAGGACGTCAACGTTGTGGTTTGGAGCCATGGTCAGCACCACTGCCTGGATGGCAAAGATCAGGCAGGCCGCTGATGGGTTGAAGCGAAAGGCACCCCACAGCATCAGGGGTAGCAGCAGGGTTGAGGGTCTGATGCTGAGCAGCTTGATGGTGCCCACGTTGATGAGCAGCGCAGCCCCAAGGCTGGCCACCAGCAGCAGGGCAAATTCGGGTTTGCACAGCTCGCGCAAGCGCGGTTCGCTGCGCCGGCCGATCCAATAGAGCAGCATGGGCGCCAAAGCCAGGGCGCCGCCAACGTTGCTGAGACTCCATCCGAGTGCTCCGCCATTAAGGGTCCAGTCGCGCAGGCTCTGGAGTGCTGTGCCCGCGATCAGGGTGTTGAGCAGGCTGCCGAGTACAACAGTTGCAAAAAAGCCTGAAAGGTTGCGCCCTCTGCTCAGCAGCTCACCGCGACCCATGCACTGCGGTGCCACCAGAGCAACCACCGCCGTGGCGGCACTCTCCGCCAGCCCCAGGGTCAGCACGGTGTTCCAGGGGGCCCCGCCCTGACTCCATGCGGTGAGCAGCGTGCCTAGCAGGCCGATCGGTACGGCAAACAATCCGCTGCGTAGAGCCATGGCGGTGAGCAGCCCCTCGGGCAGCCACAGCACCGCAAAAGCGTTGCCCTGCTTGAGGCCGGTGTTGCTAAGAATCGCCAGAACGGCATAGGCGACGGTGCCGCTGCCGATCAACTGCAGCCGAGCCCGCCAACGTTGCTCAGCGGACCGGGGACGCTGCACGCTGCTGCTCGAGGACCGCAGCCCTCAGCATGGCCTTGGCCTTCGCAGGAGACAATGGTCTCCAGCAGGTCGGCCCTCGTGCAGTTCCAAGACATCATCCAGACGCTCAATCGCTTTTGGGCCGAGCAGGGATGTCTGATCCTGCAGCCGTACGACACCGAGAAGGGTGCCGGCACGATGAGCCCCCATACGGTGCTGCGGGCGATCGGTCCTGAGCCTTGGGCGGTGGCTTACCCCGAGCCCTGCCGCCGGCCCACAGATGGCCGCTACGGCGATAACCCCAACCGCGCTCAGCACTACTTCCAATACCAGGTGCTGATCAAGCCCAGCCCGAATGGAATCCAGGAGACCTACCTCGCTTCGCTGGAAGCCCTGGGCATTCGCGCCGCTGATCACGACATCCGCTTTGTCGAGGACAACTGGGAGTCGCCGACCCTGGGCGCCTGGGGTGTGGGCTGGGAGGTGTGGCTCGATGGCATGGAGGTGACCCAGTTCACCTA
>CAYFMB010000316.1:0-2225 GCA_964344095.1 uncultured Klebsiella sp. | reverse complement strand
GGCCGCTGCAGCAAGCGGGCGTCGAGGTGGCCGTTGGCGGTGACAACGTGCAGGACCCCTGGTACCCCGGCGGCGACTACGACCCGATCGACCTCCTGCGGCTCTGCTTCACCACCAGCCATCTCGATCCCTGGCTCAGGCAGGGCCTGAGCCCGTTCACCAGCGCGGCATCACGGGTGCTGGGCCTCGATTGGGACGGGGTGCTGCGACCCGGTTGCCCGGCCGATCTGCTCGTGCTGCAGGCCGCGAGCTGGAGTGAGGTGCTGGCGCGGCCGCCGGCGCGGCGGGTGCTGCGGCATGGCAACTGGGTGGCCCCATGGCCAAGCTGATTCTCTGGCTCAACCTCACACCGCTTCCGCCTCGCCCATGACCGCAGCATCGGGTGCCCTGCCCACCGCCCTGCCGGCTGGCCTGCCGCCCCGGCCGGCTGCAGCGACAGTGACTGCGCTGCGCCAGGTGCTTGAGCTTCAGCACAGCGATCTGGAGCTCATCGGCGCCGACAACCCCGCTGAGCTGGAACGTCTCTCGCGCGATTACGTCAACTATTCACCCGTGCTGGCACCCCTGTTTGCGGGGCAGCAAGCTCAGCTGGTGGCCCGACCCACAACGGTGGAGCAGGTCATGGCGGTGGCGGCGGCCTGCTTTCAACGCGCCGTGCCGCTCACCTGCCGCGGCGCCGGCACCGGCAACTACGGCCAGTGCGTGCCGCTGTGTGGTGGGCTGGTGCTCGATTTGAGCAAGCTCAACCGCCTGCGAGTTCTGGATCCAGCCAGCGGGATCATCAGCGTGGAGGCTGGCGCGCTGATGGGGGATCTCGAACGTCAACTCTCGCGAGCAGGACGGGCCCTGCGCCTGGTGCCCAGCACGGTTCGCAGCGCCAGCATTGGCGGCTTTATTGCCGGGGGCTCGGGAGGCATCGGATCTGTGCGTTGGGGCATCCTGCGGGATCCCGGCAACCTGCTGGGCCTGGAGGTGGTGACCATGGAAGCCGAGCCGCGGCTGCTCCACCTGGATGCTGCCTCCAGCGAAGCCCTGAACCACGCCTACGGCTGCAACGGCATCATCACGGCCTTGACACTGCCCACCAGCGAAGCGGTGGACTGGGCGCAGCTTGTTGTGGGCTTTGGCGACTGGCCTCAGGCCCTGGCTGCCGCCCAGGCCCTGAGTCGCGCCGCCCTGGAGCTCAACAGCGTCAACCTGCTCGAGGCGCCACTGGCCGCCGCCATGCCGTGGCCCGCGGAATGCCCCGCCCCCGCGGGGGAGCACCGGCTGCTGCTGCTGGCACATCCGGCAGCCATGGCGGTGCTGCCAGGGCTCATGCAGCGCCTTGGGGGCGAGATGCTTTGGAGCCAACCACAGAGCGCCAGCAAGGGCATCCCGCTGCGGGAGCTGGGCTGGAACCACACCACCTTGCACTGGCGCTCGGCCCATCCCGACTGGACCTATCTGCAGCTGCTGCTGCCCCAGCCCGAAGGCCCATGCCTGTCAGCCTTGCGCCACCGCTGGGGCGCAACGATCCACTGGCATCTCGAAGCTGTACGGCAGCAGGGAGCCCAGCGACTGGTGTGCCTGCCTCTGTTCCCCTGGCAGGGACGAGCACGCCTCGAACAGCTGATCTCCGACTGCCGTGAACTGGGGGCTTTTCTGTTCAACCCGCATGTGTTCAGCGTTGAGGACGGGGGCCTGGGGGTGGTCGATGCAGACCAGGTGGCAGCCAAGGCGGCGCATGACCCCGCTGGTCTGCTTAACCCCGGCAAACTGCGCGGCTGGCTCGAACGCTGAAGGGGAGCGAAACCAGTTTGCGCAAACTCAGCAGCCGAGCGAAAGACGTGTGTCGACCCCTGTGATGGGATTGGTGCCCTCGGCGTCGCGGCACAAGGCCCGTTGATCGTTGCGATCGATCAGGGCATCGCTGAAATCGGCATTGGTGACGATGGCACCGGCAAAGCTGCTGCCCGAGGCGATCACTCCGCTCAGGTTGGCGCCGCTGAAATTGGCCCCCGAGAAGTCGACCTTGTCCATCAGCACCCCGCTGAGATCAGCACCCGAAAAATCGGCTTCGGGAAAGGCCGCCTGCGTCAGGATCGCGCCGTGCAACTGGGCCCCGGCAAAGTTGGCCTGGCGCCCCGCCGCACCCGCAAAGGAGGTGTTGGCCAGGTCCTGACCGTGAAAGTCGGCACCGTTCTGGTTGGTCAGGGTGTAGTCGACCCCTGAGAACTCAGCCA
>CAYFMB010000315.1:0-2229 GCA_964344095.1 uncultured Klebsiella sp. | reverse complement strand
CGGCTGAGGCCTCAGCCGGAGCCTCTTCAACCGGAGCAGCGGGAGCCGGACGGCTCGGACGTGCAAAGGGATCAATGCGTGGACCGCGCTCTTGACGGCCATCGCGGCGTGCACCACGAGGACCATCGCCACGGGGGCCGTCACCACGGCCAGGGCCCTGGGTGCGCTGCTGCGCCACCAGGTCATCGAGCTTGCCCTCCTCGAGCAGCTGAGCTGTAGCCCTCAGGGCAAAGCCCAAAGCCGCCACGGTCGAGCGCAACCTGAAGGCTTCCTGCACGGCCCGGGCGGCACGCATTTCGTTGTCGCTGAGGCGGATACGGAAGCCACCGGGCTCACGGCCACCCTGATCGCGACCGGGTCCCGGCCGGCCACCCTGGCGCCCGCCGAACTGTCGCTCCTGGGGCATGGGAGTTGAGGATTCGTCGGCCATCGCCAAGGGCTTCACTGTCTGGCGCAAGTGTGCCGCATCGCTCGACAGATGCTGTAGTAAGGACATTGCGTCTTGACTGGCCCGTGCCCGCAGCGGTCGATTCCGCCCTTCTCGCCAAGGTTTTGCCACCGCAGCTGTCATGGCGCAAATGGGGCACTGCGGCAGCCCTGGGCGTTGGCGGCCTGGTCGGCGGTGATCTGCTGCTGCATCTGGGCCATGGCCTGGGCCAGGGCCTGTTCAACCTGACCCTGGCCGGTGCAGCGGCGCTGTGGTTGCAGGCCAAGCTGAAGCCATCGGCCCAAGGACTCGCCCCCACAACCCTGACGGGATGGCTGAGCCGCTGTGAGGGTCTGCTCACCCAGTTCGAGGGGCTGGACGCAGCAGCCAGCGATGGCCAGCAGGCTCCCTGCCCCACGGCTGCACGCGCGCAGCAGCAACGCTGTGAACAACTGCAGCATCTGCGGCTGAACTTGCAGCGACCTCAGCTGCAGCTCGCCATTGCCGGCACCACCCTGCCGCCGCTGCCGTGTCAGCCCCAGCTGCTGCAAGCCCTGAGCGGCCGCCACGAACTGACGCTGCACTGGGGCACACCGCTGGATCAGGGCGCCAGCGGCTGGCGCTGGCCCGCCAGCCTGGCCAGTTGTGATCTCGTGCTGTTCCACCTGGTGCTGCCGCTGTCGGCCGCCGATCTGCGCTGGCTCGAAGCCCGCACCCCCGGCCAGAGCGCCTGGGTGCTGGCACAGCTGCCCTGCCCGACGGCTGATCTCGAAGCCCTGGAGCTGGATCTGCGTCAACAGCTGCCCCACACCCCCAGCCTCGAGCTGCTGCTCTGGGATGGTGATCCGACCACCCTGATCACCAGCCTCGAACCGCTGGCCCAGACCCTGCGCCTGGACGCCCTGAACCTGAAGCAGACCGCACGGCTGCAGCACGCCGTCGATCTGCATCAGCAGTGGCTGATCGAGCTCGAGCAGCGACGGCGCCAACACTGGCGATCTCTGCTGCAGCGAACCCAGTGGCTGGTGGCCGCTGGCGTACTGGCCGCACCAGGCGCCAGCCTGGATCTGCTGGTGCTCACCGTAGGCAATGGGCTCATGCTCAAGGAGATGGCACGGCTTTGGAACTGCCCCTGGAGCGTCGACCAGCTGCGCTGCGCCGCCGCCGAGCTGGGGCAGGCCGCCCTGGCCCTGGGGGTGATCGAGTGGAGCAACCAGGCCCTGGTCAACGTGTTGCGGCTGCATGGCTCCAGCTGGCTGATCGGCAGCAGCCTTCAGGCCCTGAGTGCGGCCTACCTGACGCGCGTGATCGGCCACGCCATGGCCGACACCCTGGCGCTCTCTGCAGGCCTCAACGAACCCAACCTGGCCCTGATCAAAGCCCAGGCACCGCAGTTGATCAGCGCCGCCGCCGAAGCCGAGAAACTGGACTGGTCCGCATTTCTCGAACAGGCACGTGGCTGGCTCAGCCAGCAGCAGCAACCTCCTGCCCAGCTGACCACGGCGACGAGCTGAAGCGCCAAGGAGCCAAGCAGCTCAATCATTCGCAATCTTTCGTGTTGCGAATGATTGAGCGATGGAACGTTTGATCAAGCGACAGAGCGACAAGCGTCAACCCGCTTAACGTTTTCCTGACTCCACTGGGGTCATTCGTGTTGTCTCTCAACCGTTCTTCTCCATGACCACTGCACTGCGCAGCGGCCGTGCCAGCTCGTGGCAGAGCTTCTGCCAATGGGTCACCAGCACCAACAACCGGATCTATGTCGGTTGGTTCGGTGTGCTGATGATCCCCACCCTGCTGGC
>CAYFMB010000314.1:0-2231 GCA_964344095.1 uncultured Klebsiella sp. | reverse complement strand
CAAAAGTGCTCCGACTGGGTCTGGGCCGCATCGACCATGCCTTGCTTGCTCAGGTAGGCCAGAGAATCGACACCCAGATGGGCGCTGATCTCCTCAAGCGTGAGGCGAGCGGCGATCAGCTGATCCTGAGTATCGGTGTCGATGCCGTAGAAACAGGGATGGGTCACCGCCGGCGAGCTGATGCGCATGTGCACCTCGGTGGCACCGGCCTCGCGCAGGGCAGCCACCAGCTTGCGGCTGGTGGTGCCACGCACGATCGAGTCATCGATCACCACCACGCGCTTGCCGGCGAGCACATCGGGCAGGGGATTGAGCTTGACGCGAATGCCCGCCTCGCGCATGGCCTGGGTGGGCTGAATGAAGGTACGCCCCACGTAGCGGTTCTTGATCAGACCGTCGGCAAAGGGAATACCGCTCACCTGCGAATACCCGATCGCAGCGGGAATGCCGGAATCGGGCACACCGATGACGATGTCGGCCTCGACGGGAGTTTCCCGGGCCAGGGCCTCGCCGATGCGCACCCGGTAGCTGTAGAGCGACTCACCGAAAAAGCGGCTGTCGGGGCGGGCGAAATAGATCATTTCGAACACGCACAACTTGGCGGGTTCGCTGCACCACTGATCGCGGTGGAGGGTGGCATCGCCCTGCTTGAAATGAATCAGCTCGCCGGGCTGGACATCGTCGTCGTAACTGGCGCCAATGATGTCGAGGCCGCAGGTCTCACTGCTCACCACCCACTGGGCCTGATCGGTCTCACCGATGTGGCCGAACACCAGCGGGCGGATGCCATGGCCATCGCGCAGGGCAAACAGACCTTCAGGGGTGCCGATCACCAGGCTGAAGGCACCACGGCAGCGTGCAGCCGCAGCGCGGATCGCCTGGTCCCAACCATGGCCGCGCTCAACCTCCTGCTGGATCGCGAACGCGATCAGCTCCGAATCGGTGGTCGAGTTGAACTGATCGGTGTGCTCGAGCAGCGACTGGCGCAGCTCTGCCGCGTTGACCAGATTGCCGTTGTGGGCCAGGGCAAAGGGACCCAGGCGCGTCGTCAGCAGCACCGGCTGGGCGTTGCAGACCTTGCTGCTGCCAGTGGTCGAGTAGCGGTTGTGGCCGATGGCCAGATCGCCGCTGAGGCGCTCCAGCACCGCCTGATCAAACACCTGGGACACCAGGCCCATGTCCTTGTGCAGTCGCACCTGGCGCTCGCTGTCGAACACGGCAATGCCGGCAGACTCCTGGCCGCGGTGCTGCAGGGCGTACAGGCCGAAATAGGTGAGGTTCGCCACCGGCTGGCCACTGGCCAGCACGGCAAAGACACCACAGGCCTCTTCCGGCTTATCAGGACGCTCCGAGTGGCTCAGGGACGGGGAGAAGACGTCGTCCACGGAACCCTGAAACGTTGCGTCGATCACATTCTGCATCAGGGGCTTGCATCAGACCGTGGGCGGAATTCCACTGGCCATGCGCCGTGGAATCGCCTGTTCAAAGGCCTGGCGCATCGCCGCAATCGGCTGGCTCAGGACCATCTGGTCGGCCTGGCTGATCCGCAGGTCAGAGTCAGCCGTGACGGTCCCCAGACGCTGGGCGGGCACATCTCCCAGGGCCTGCTCAAAGGCCGCGGCCTGGGCCGCAGCCACACTCACGAGGATGCGGGAACCGCCTTCGGCGAACAGAACGCGATCGAGCCGCTCTGCAGCGTCAGCGGGCAGCTCAAGGGAGGCTCCCAGGCCCGAAGCGATGCAACATTCGGCCGCGGCCACCGCCAGGCCACCGTCACTCAGATCATGGGCCGAGGCCACCAGACCCTGGCTGATGGCACCCCTCAGGAACGCCTGCACCCCTTGTTCCAGGGACAGATCGATCTCGGGCGGCCGGCCGGTGACCGCTCCATGAATGCGCTCGAGATAGCTGCTGCCCGCCAGGCTGACGCGGGGATCGGCAGCCTCGCCAAGGGGCACCCCCAGCAGCCAGATGGCATCGCCAGCCTGACGCCAGGCCAGGCCGCAAAGGCGATCCAGGTCATGCACCAGCCCCACCATGCCCACCACCGGTGTGGGGTGGATGGGCTGCATGGAGCCATCGGGCAGGCGGGTCTCGTTGTAGAGCGAGACGTTGCCGCCGGTGACCGGGGTCTCCAGAGCCGTGCAGGCCGCCGAAAGGCCGCGGCAGGCCATGGCCAGCTGCCAATAACCGGTGTCGGTGTCGGGCGAGGGGAAGTTGAGGTTGTCGGT
>CAYFMB010000313.1:0-2240 GCA_964344095.1 uncultured Klebsiella sp. | reverse complement strand
GCCCCGCGCCCAGGGCTTCGGCCCAGTGGCCGCCGCCGGGCAGGGCCCTGCCCGGATCCAGGCCCAGGGGAACCAGCAGGGGCTGTCCCAGGCTCCCCAGCACCTGGACCGCCGCCTGCAGCGACTGACACGGTTCCCCGAGTGGGGCCGCCAGGGGCAGCCCCAGCGCTGCGGCCAAGGTTGGCGCCGCTTGCTGATGCAGCGCGGCGATCTGTTCGGGGCTGCCGCAGCTCAGCAACACCAGGGTCCGGTTCATGGCTGCTTGGAGGGGGTCAGGACGCCTCGCTTCTACGATCAACCATCAGCTGCCTCGGCGAACCCTGCCGTGACCCAGTTCATGACCGCTGATCGGCCAGTACCGCAGGGGCAGCACCTGGCTGCAAACCACGACGCACGGCGGCTGCGGCTGTTCAGCGGCACCTCCAACCCTGATCTGGCGCGCGAGATTGCCGCTTATCTGGGGGTGCCTGATGGCCCCCGCGTGATCAAGCGCTTCGCCGATGGCGAGCTTTACATCCAGATCCAGGAGTCGATCCGGGGCTGCGATGTTTTTTTGATCCAGCCCACCTGCGCTCCGGTGAACGATCACCTGATGGAGTTGCTGATCATGGTGGATGCCTGCCGGCGCGCATCGGCGCGGCAGATCACCGCGGTGATCCCCTACTACGGCTACGCGCGAGCCGACCGCAAGACTGCCGGACGCGAGTCGATCACTGCCAAGCTCGTCGCCAACCTGCTCACCAAGTCGGGGGTGGACAGGGTTCTGGCCATGGATCTCCACTCCAATCAGATCCAGGGTTATTTCGACATTCCCTGCGATCACATCTACGGATCACCGGTGCTGGTCGACTACCTCAGCACCCGCGACCTGGGTGAAGTGGTCGTCGTCTCACCCGATGTGGGCGGCGTTGCGCGTGCCCGGGCCTTCGCCAAGCAGATGCATGACGCTCCTCTGGCGATCATCGACAAACGTCGCAGTGGCCACAACGTCGCCGAAAGCCTCACGGTGATCGGCGATGTAGCCGGCAAGACCGCGGTTCTGATCGACGACATGATCGACACCGGTGGCACCATTTGTGCCGGGGCGCGGCTGCTGCGCGAACGCGGTGCCAAGCGTGTGTTGGCCTGTGCCACCCATGCCGTCTTCTCACCGCCGGCGATCGAGCGGATGTCGACGCCCGGTTTGTTTGAAGAGGTGATCGTCACCAACAGCATTCCCCTCGGTGAGGATCGGCGTTTCCCTCAGCTGCAGGTTCTGTCGGTCGCCAACATGCTTGGCGAAGCGATCTGGCGCATCCATGATGAGAGTTCGGTGAGCTCGATGTTTCGTTGAAGCTGCCGCCGTCGCTGCGCCGTTGTCTGCTTGGGCTGCTGCTCACAGCGGTTGTGGGGCCCTTGGCCAGCGGCCGAGCCAGTGCCCAGCTGTCCTCGCTGCCAACGCAACCGCCACCACCGCCGCCACCAGCACTGCGGGCGCGTCGCGTCGGCGTCTGGCTGACCAACAGCCCTAGCCCGCTGTACTACGACGCTGGCCGCATTGAGCGCGCTGTGGCTGAGCTAGCAGCGGCGGGGTTCACGTCGCTGTATCCCAACGTCTGGAGTCGCGGTACCACCTTCCATCGCTCCAGCTATGCGCCGATGGAACCTGCCCTGGCGCAGGCCAATCCGAATCTTGACCCGATCTGTCGGATCGCCACTGCAGCCCATCGCCGCGGCATGCAGGTGATTCCGTGGTTTGAGTACGGCCTGATGGAGCCCGCCGACGCCCAGGTCGTGCAGCGGAACCCCGACTGGTTGTTGCAGCGCCGCGATGGCACCACCGTGATGCAGCTGCACGGCAAGCCGATGGTTTGGCTCAACCCGTCTCACCCAGCTGTGCGTCGACGCTTCATCGGGCTGGTTGGCGAGATTGTGCAGCGCTGTGGTCTCGACGGCATTCAGCTCGACGATCACTTCGCGTGGCCGGTCGAGTTCGGCTACGACACCACCAGTCGCGAGCTCTACCGCAGTGAGACCGGCCGCGAACCGCCGGACGACTACACCGATCGCGCCTGGATGCGCTGGCGTCGGCATCAGCTCACGGGCCTGTTGCGTGAGCTGCGTCGCTCGCTGCCCAACCCCACCCGGATCAGCCTGTCACCGGGGCCGTTTCGCTCGGCCTACAACCTCTGGTTGCAGGATTGGGAGCTGTGGGCCGTGGGCAGCCTGATCGACGATCTGGTGGTGCAGAACTACGCCTA
>CAYFMB010000312.1:0-2254 GCA_964344095.1 uncultured Klebsiella sp. | reverse complement strand
GGAAACGCATGGGGGGAAACCGGTCTGGCGCGGATCCTACCGGTGCAAAATGCCCGATTCCCTTACGATGTCGCGGCTCTCAACAACTCTGTAGGGAGCGCCCCCACAGGCCGCGCAGAATCGGACGCCTATATGACCATCGACACCACCGCTTCAGCCGACACCACGGCGCTCAGCCCTGCACAGCAGCAGCGTCTGGGCGACCTGCTCGGCGGTCTCAACGCCCTGGCCGCCGAACTGGACAACAACCCTGAAGCGTTGCTTGCCCTGTTGCGCCAACTCGAGCAGCTGCATCGCAACCTGCAAGATGGCGCCTTTCGCAGCAGCCTGCCCGCCGATCGCGGTCAACTGTTCACCCTGCTGCGCGCCATGGAGCAAAGCGGCGGTTGGCCTTACATTCCGCGGCTGCAGCTGCGCACCTTTATGGACCTGCTGCAGCCCGATCGCCTGGATGAGGAGCCGCAGCATCCGCTGGCGGCCTGAGCTCAGGCTGCAGCAAGGCCACCAGGGCGCTGAGCAACTGGTGCGCGATCGCCAGCTTCGATGCCTGCGCGAGCTCCACCTCGGCACCACCTGGACCCAGCAGCCAGCCGCGATTGCTGGCTGAGCCAAAACCGCTGGCGGGCTGGTCGATGGGGTTGGCAAACAACAACTCACAACCCTTGCGCAGGCGCTTGGCCCGCGCCGCGGCCAGCCCGTTGCCGCTGTAGGCCGCAAAACCCAAGATGGGCTGGGCCCATGTACGGCGGGAGGACAGCTCGGCCAGCAGGTCAGGGACCGGCTCCCAGCCGCTGCTGAGGCTGGCGGCCAACTCGGCCTTGCTGGCCTTGTGAGCTGCGGGCTGAGCGCGGCGATGGTCAGCCACCGCGGCCGCCATGGCGATCGCATCGGCCTCACTCTGCAGCTGCGCCAGGGCCTGCTGCATCGCGGCTGCCGTTGGTGTGCTGTGGCATGCCATGCCCTCAAGCCAAGCCGGCTCGACCGCCAGCGGCCCGTGCACCAGATCCACCTGAGCACCCCGCAGCCGGGCGGCCTGGGCCAACATCACACCCATGCGTCCAGTACTGGCATTGGTGATGCAGCGGGCCGGATCCAGCGGCTCACGCGTCGGTCCCGCCGTCACCAACAGCCGGCGGCCCTGCCAGTCGCGCCGCCAGCCCCACAACGCCAGCGACTCGAGCGCCAGCAGCAGCTGCTCGGGCTCGGCCATGCGGCCGTCGCCACGTCGATCGCAGGCCAGCAGGCCCGGGGCAGGCCCCAGCGTCAGCACCCGTTCAAAGGTCTGCAGTTGCTGCCAGTTGCTGCGCACGGGCGGGCTCTGCCACATGGCGGTGTTCATGGCAGCTGCCGCCAACACCGGCGCCTCGCTGGCCAGGAGGATGCTGGCCAGCAGGGAATCGGCCAGACCATGTACCCAGCGGCCCAACGTGGTGGCACTCAGCGGGGCCAGCAGCACCAGCTCGGCCCATTCGGCCAGCTCGATGTGCAGGGGACGCTCGGCCGCTGCACTCCACTGATCAGCATCGAGGTAACAGCGTTGCCGGCTCAGCGACGCCAGGGCGACAGGGCTCACCAGCTGGGCCGCACTGGGGGTCAGTACGCAGCGCACTTGGGCACCCCGCTTGGCCAGGGCACTGACCAGCAGAGGCAGCTTGACTGCGGCAATGCTGCCGCTGATGCACACCAGAATGCGTCGCCCGGCGAGGGGATCCACCGCCCCGACACCGGTCGCAGAGACCTCAGTCCTCATCAAAGGGTTCCTGGTCGACCAGATGCACGTAGGGACGTGCCAGCTCGGGACGATGAATCGCCAGAGCCCGCATCAGATGCCAGTCCTCAAGGCTGTCAAAGGGGCTGGGATAGTCCTCCTCCTCAAGCCGGCGCGCCAGTTCGGCTGCAGCAGCCTCATCAAACGCGGCCAGGCGCTCGGGAGTGATCGCAAAGGTCATGACCGATCAGATCAACAGTCGACGACAAGCCGCCCCAGGCGGGGTGGGCTTTGAAATAATGGCGTAGTCGGGGAATTAGCTCAGCTGGTAGAGCGCTGCGATCGCACCGCAGAGGTCAGGGGTTCGAGTCCCCTATTCTCCATGTCCCACCAATTCGGCCCCAAATCAGCGAGCGCACCGTCGTGATCAAGGTCGCGCCGCTGCGTTTCGTGGCGAAACAGAGGGCGATAGCGGCGTTGCCATTCAAGATCCATGGCGAAGCCGCATGGGTGCAGCAGCAGCTGCCGAATCCGTCTGGTCGCTGC
>CAYFMB010000311.1:0-2264 GCA_964344095.1 uncultured Klebsiella sp. | reverse complement strand
CGCTCTCGGGCAAGGGCTCACCGCGCTCGGCCAGGTGGGCCAGCAGCCAGTTGACGGCGGTGGCGCGGCGGGTGCGGCGGGGGTACAGCTCGCCAATGGTGTAGCCGCCAAAACCAAGTTGCTCCTTGAGCAGCTGCTTGTGCTGCTTGGCAATCGAGCGGGTGAGCGCCACGCTGGGCGGCCGCTGGGCGATGAACTGGGGTTCAACCGGGAACGACTCCCGCCACAGGTCGCTCGCAGCCGGGCCCGCGCTCCAGGTGCCGGAGCCATCTGGCTCATAACCCAGGCGCGGCCAGATCAGCTCACACACGAAGCGGTCGCTGACGCGGTCGGCCAGCACCGCTTCCAACAGCTGGCAGCTCAGGGGGTAGGGCCCAGGTGCGTTGGCGTCCTGTTCAAGCGCCATGACTCTGAAGCGTCGATCGGGTCTCCCATGATCGGAGTTCAGGCCAACAGCTCGCGGGCCGCCCGCAAACCTGAGAGATAGGCCCCCTGCAGGGTGGCCGGGGCTGTGCTGCTCGTGGCCTCGCCGGCAAACACCAGAGCGCCCCAGGGCGCGGCCAGAGCCTGGCGATCGCCGGCCGCCATCCCCACGCGCGGGTACGAATAGCTACCCAAGCTGTTGGGGTCGTTGCCCCAACGGCTCAGGCGATGAGCCATGGGCTGGGGAACCGCCGCAGCCCCGTAGCAGCGGCGCAGGGCCTCCAGCGCCGAAGCCACGACCTCGGCATCACTGAGCTGGGCCACCTGGCGCGCCATGCTGCCGGCGTTGAAGCCCAGCAACACCGGCCGCCCCAACACAGGCTCCAGGTTGAACCATTCGGCCCAGAGCCCGGGCTGGGTGGGGTGCTGCAGGCGAATGACGGTCTGCGGGCCCCAGAACACCCTGGGAAACAGGAGATAGAGCTTGTCGAGCACGCCCATGCCAATGCGGGCGATGGCCTGCTGTTTGGCCGCTGGCAAGGGCGGTTCAAAGCGCAGCCCGCCCTGTTGCAACACACCCAGGGGAACCGTGCAACAGAGCTTGGCGGCGCCGAAACGTCCGTGCGCGGTCGTCACGCTCACGCCCCCTGAAGCCGGCTGATCAATGCTCAGCACGCGCTGCGACAGGCGCACATCGAGGTCCCGACGCAGATGGGCGACCAGGGGATGCAATCCCGAGGGCAACAGGGCATCACCGCCGCGCAGCTCATCGCCATCGCCCAGAGCTTGGCCTGCAGACACCGATGCCAGATCGGCTCCCAGCTCGTGTTCGACCGTGACGGTGAGCGCCAGGCGCTGATCGGCGCTCAGGTCGGCCGGCAACGCCGCCGCTAACGAGGTGGTTGCACCCAGCTGGTCCAAGCGACCCAGCTGGGCATCGAGCCACCGCTCGCTGGTCTGGCGGCGCTGCTGTGTCCAGGGCCGGCCATCGCTGGCAAAGGTGATGACGTCATCGTCATCGGTGCGCACCAGTCGCAACCCCAGTTGCTGGCGCGCCATCGCCGCCAGTGGATTGCCCGCCAGGCCATGCAGCCATGAGGCACCCAGATCGAGCGGCAGCCCCAAGCTGGTGTCGGTCCAGATCCGGCCGCCTAGCCGGTCGCGGGCCTCGAGCACGATCACGCGGCGGCCCTGGCGCTGCAACGCCTGGGCGCAAGCCAGACCGGCAATGCCGGCTCCGATCACCAGCACATCGGTGGTGGTGCGACCGGCGGCATGGTCTTCGCTGTGAACTCGGTTGCGGCCGGCAAGCCCCAAGACAGTTCCCGCAGCCGTCAGCGTGAGTGCCCCCTGAATCAGTGCGCGACGACGCATGGGGCACTCCGGCGGCAGCGGTCAGGCAATCTGAGCTCCATGATCGCTGCACTCCCATCGCCATCGACGGCCTTAGCGGGCCCGCTGCTGCTGGCCGGCAACGGCACCCCTAGGGCGCTGGGTTGCCGCGTGCTGCAGTCGCCGCTGGCGGGGGTGAGCGATCGCATCTTTCGGGAGCTGGTGCGGCGCTGGGCGCCTGAGGCGCTGCTGTTCACCGAGATGGTCAACGCCACCAGCCTCGAGCTGGGCCATGGCACCCAAAAAGTTGACGAGCTTGCGCTCGAGGCCGGGCCCATCGGCGTGCAGCTGTTTGACCACAGGCCCGCCGCCATGGCCGACGCCGCCCGCCGCGCCGAGGCCGCCGGCGCCTTTTTGATCGACATCAACATGGGCTGCCCGGTCAAAAAGATCGCCAAAAAGGGCGGTGGTAGCGGTCTGATCAACGACCCCGACCTGGCCGCGCGCAT
>CAYFMB010000310.1:0-2268 GCA_964344095.1 uncultured Klebsiella sp. | reverse complement strand
CCTGGTTGCAGCCATCACCCATGAGCACATAGGTGTAGTGGTCGACCAGGTCGAGACCGGGCTTGTTGAACTTGGCGGCCAGGTGGGCTTCGGCGATGGCCAGACCCACGGCGCTGGAAATGCCCTGACCCAGGGGGCCGGTGGTCACTTCGACGCCGGCGGTCTCAAAGGTCTCGGGGTGGCCGGGGGTGCGGCTGCCCCACTGGCGAAACTGTTTGATGTCCTCAAGGCTGACCGAGTCGTAGCCACTCAGGTGCAGCAGCGCGTACAGCAGCATGCAGCCATGGCCGGCCGACAGCACAAAGCGGTCACGGTTGAACCACTTCGGGTTCTTGGGGTTGTGCTTGAGAACCTTGTCCCACAGCGCGAACGACATGGGCGCGCAGCCCATCGGCAGACCGGGGTGGCCTGAGTTGCTCTTGTTGATCGCGTCGATCGCCAGGAAGCGAATGCTGTTGACGCAGAGCGTTTCGACCGAAGTGGAGGGGGCGACGACCATGGCTGGTGGGGCAAAGAGGTAAGGGGCTGACCGGAGGCTTCCGCGCGGGGAAGCCGGCTGGCCTTATCCGCTCAGGCGGCGGAAGGCGAGACAGACGTTGTGACCGCCGAAACCAAACGAGTTGGACAGCACCACATCGACCTTGGCTTCGCGGGCCTGGTTGGGCACGTAATCCAGATCGCAGTCGGGATCGGGATTCTGGTAATTGATCGTGGGGGGAACGACCTGGTGCTGAATCGCCAGCACAGCGGCCACCGCTTCGATGCCGCCACTGCCGCCAAGCAGATGCCCGGTCATCGATTTGGTCGAACTCACCGGAATCTGGTAGGCCCGCTCACCGAGGGCACTCTTGATGGCCGAACTCTCGTTCTTGTCGTTGGCCGGAGTGCTGGTGCCGTGGGCATTGACGTAATCGATCTGATCGGGCTCGAGCCGGGCATCGGCAACGGCCAGTCGGATCGCTTCAGCACCGCCGACGCCGCCGGGCGATGGGGCTGTGATGTGGTGGGCATCACAAGTCATGCCGTAACCAACGATCTCGGCCAGCACAGTGGCGCCGCGGGCCTGGGCGTGCTCAAGGCTCTCGAGCACGAGCACACCGGCTCCTTCGCCGATCACAAAGCCGTTGCGCTCGGCATCAAACGGCCGACTCGCGGTTGCGGGATCGTCATTGCGGAATGACAGCGCCTTGGCGCTGGCAAAACCCGCAACACCCAGAGGGGTGATGGCCGATTCGGCACCACCGCAGACCATGGCATCGGCCAGGCCCAGCTGAATCAACCGAAAGGCATCACCAATGGCGTTGGAGCCGGCGGCGCAGGCGGTGGCCACAGCCGTGCTCGGCCCCTTGGCCCCCAGGGCAATGGCCGCCAAACCGGTGGCCATGTTGGGGATCATCATGGGCACACAGAACGGGCTGACCCGATCGGGGCCACGCTCGTTGAGCACGTGGGCCTGGGTCTCCATCATCAACAGACCACCCACACCGGAACCGATGGCCACACCCACCCGGTGCTGGTTGGTCTCATCGATGTTGAGGCCAGCATGTTGAACGGCCTGTTTGGCCGCCACCACGCCGAACTGACAAAAGCGGTCCCAACGCTTGGCTTCCTTGGGCTCAAGCCAGCCGCTGGAGTCAAAATCTTTGACTTCGGCAGCGAAGCGGCAGGCATGACGCGAGGCATCGAACAGGGTGATTCCTGCCACGCCATTGCGGCCGCTGCTCAGACCTTCCCAGTACTGGGAAACATCGTTGCCAATCGGTGTGACCGCGCCCAGGCCAGTGATGACGACGCGGCGGAGACCCTCCACCATGCGCGCTTCAGGCCTGCTTGTCTTGGATGTACTTGACGGCGTCACCAACGGTGGTGATGCCCTCGGCGGCCTCATCGGGAATCTCGATGTCAAAGGCCTCTTCCAGCGCCATCACCAGTTCGACGGTGTCGAGCGAGTCAGCACCCAGGTCGTTCTGGAAGTTGGATTCGGTCTTGACGTCGCCGGCGTCAACGCTGAGCTGCTCGGCAACGATCGAGCGGACTTTCTCGAAGATCGCTTCCTGGGACATGGCCGCTGTGTGGGAGGTCGCATCCTACGGGGCGGCCTGTTGGCAACCTGCCGGCGTATGAACAAGGGTGACGGGCTGGGCGGCAGCGGCCGTTCCTCTGCTGCGCCTTCAGTACGTTTGGCGTCACGCCTGAGATCCGCTTCCGAGGCACATGTCCCACGCCGTCAAGATCTACGACACCTGCATCGGCTGCACCCAGTGCGTG
>CAYFMB010000309.1:0-2287 GCA_964344095.1 uncultured Klebsiella sp. | reverse complement strand
ATCCGCGGGTGGTGGTCGAGCAGGGCGTGGTGGCCCGCGAGCTCGAATGCGCCGTTAAAGGTGGCGGCGTGCGGCCGCTAGAAGCCTCGGTGCTGGGTGAGATCTGTTTTGACGCCGACTGGTACGACTACGAGACCAAATACAGCGACGGTAAAAGCCACACCGTGATTCCGGCCCAGGTCCCCGAGCCGATCGCCACCCGTGCCCGGGCCATGGCGGTCGAGGCCTGCAGAGCCCTGGCGGCCCAGGGGCTGTCGCGGGTCGATTTCTTTTACGGCGAAGCGGCTGGTGATCTCTGGCTCAACGAGATCAACACCCTGCCGGGGTTCACGTCCTTGAGCATGTACCCCATGCTCTGGGCGGCCACAGGCGTGGATCTCGAAACGCTCCTGCACGAATTGCTGCAAGGGGCGAGAGAATGGCACCTGAGCCGGGCTGCCCAGCCATGACCCACGGATTGCTGTGGCTGCCGCTGCTGCTGGTGTTTGTGCTGCTCACCGCCCTGGGCTGGTTGGAGCGGCGGCGTCAGCGCTTGTTCCGTGAATGGGCCGAGGGCTCTGAGCTGGCCAAACTCGATGGCATGGGGGCCGCTCGCCTGGTCGATGGGGTGTTGACCTGGAGCACCTTTGAGGCCGGTCAGCTCAAGCCGGTGGACTCCTTTGTGATCAAGCAACTCGAGATGGTCGAGCTGCTGTCCCTGCGCTCCGGCGAGGCACCGCTGACCGAGGAGAGCCAGGGGGCCTGTCGCCTGCGCCTGGTGGGCGGTGGAGCCCAGAAAGACCTGCCCTTCGCCGACGCCGAGCGGGCCCGCCGCTGGATCGAGGAGTTGATGGCGCGCTCCCGTTGTGAGCTGTGACCCAGGTTGATCGTCGCCGCCAGCTGCGGCAGCAGCGCCGGCAAGAACGCTTGCGTCAGCTGTGGCGCGTTGTCGCCTTCGGCAGTGCGGGGGTGGCCCTGGGCTACGCCCTGTTGCGCCATGGCTGGGTGCTCAGCGGTCCTGATCAGATCGAGGTGATCGGCAGCCGTCAGGTGCAGCGCGAGCAGATCGTTCAGGTCGGCGGGTTGCGTTTTCCGCTCTCCCTGCTGTCCCTGCAACCCAACAAGCTGGCCACCGAACTGTCGGCCGCACTGCCCGTTGATCAGGTGCAGGTGCAGCGGCTGATGGCCCCGCCCAGGCTGCGCGTGCAATTGGTCGACCGGCGGGCCGTGGCGCGGGCCGAACGGCGCGGACCCCAGGGCCTGGAGCAGGGGTACGTCGATCATCTGGGCAATTGGATGACCCAGCGTCAGCAGGCCGGCGTGCTGCAGCCCGTCGCTGCCGCCAACCTGCGGCTCCAGGTTCAGGGTTGGCAACCGCGCTACCGCAGCACGCTGGCGGCGTTGTTCAGCCGGCGTCAGCAGCTGCGCTCACTCGAGGCGATTCGCTTTGAGCCCGGGGGCAGTCTCTGGCTTGACACCTCGAGCCTGGGGTCGGTCCGCTTCGGTCCCCTGGACAGCCGCCTGCAACAGCGCATTGAGGTGCTGGAGCACCTGCTGCGTGAACTGCCGTCCAAGCTCAAGGGACGTCCCCTGCAGTCGATCGATCTGAGTGATCCGGACCAACCCGAGATCGCCTTGCCGGCCCCCGCAAAGCCTGCGTCAGCGGGTGCTGTCAATCCTTAGGACCACTTGATTGCAAGCACAGGCCAAAGACGCCAAGGTGTGGCATCACACCCAGTCGAGTTGGCTCTTGAACGACATAATGCAGGCGCAACGCAATGGCCTTGAGGCCCTGATGACCGAAGCTGGAGCCAGCCCTGCGGGGATCGTGCCGAGTCAGTCGGCCCGCATTGAGGTGATTGGCGTTGGCGGTGGCGGCAGCAATGCGGTCAATCGCATGATCAGCTCCGACCTCCAGGGTCTGGGTTATCGGGTGCTCAACACCGACGCTCAGGCCTTGCTGCAGTCGTCTGCGCAGCAGCGTCTGCAGTTGGGTCAAAAGCTGACCCGCGGCCTGGGTGCCGGAGGCAACCCTGTCATTGGCCAGAAAGCAGCCGAAGAATCGCGCGCCGAGCTGCAGCAGTCTCTTCAGGGTGCCGACCTGGTGTTCATCGCCGCGGGCATGGGCGGCGGCGGTGCCGGTGCCGCTCCCATCCTGGCTGAGGTCGCCAAGGAGGTGGGTGCCCTGACCGTTGGCATTGTCACCAAGCCCTTTGGCTTTGAGGGCCGCAAGCGCATGCGTCAGGCCGAGGAGGGCATTGCCCGCCTGGCCGAGCACGTGGACACCCTGATCGTGATTCCCAACGAT
>CAYFMB010000308.1:0-2291 GCA_964344095.1 uncultured Klebsiella sp. | reverse complement strand
CCTCAAAGCCATCCATCTCGGTGAGCAGCTGGTTGAGGGTCTGCTCGCGCTCGTCGTTGCCGCCACCGATGCCGGCGCCCCGCTGGCGGCCGACTGCATCGATCTCGTCGATAAAAATGATGCAGGGTGCCTTGGCCTTGGCCTTGCGAAACAGATCGCTTGGCGCCGACAGCGGTGTAGCGCTCCGGTGACTTGAGGAACGTCACCACCTCCGAGAGCTCCTGCTTGGCTTCGGCAATACCCGCCACGTCTTCAAACCGCACCGGCGCAGCGGTGTCCTCTTGCACACGGGGCTGGGAGCGGCCAAATCCCAGGGCTTTGTTGGCCACCTGGGCCGATCGGCGCAGCAGCAGGCCCAGGCCCAGCAGCAGCAGCAACACCAGCAGCCCGTTGGCCACCAGCGACGCCACTGCGGCATCCTGGCGGTCATCGCGCACGGTCAACGGCACCCGGCTCTGTTGCGCCGTGCGCAGCAACAATTGGTCGTTGTTAAACACACTGACCTTGGCCTGCTGACCATCGCGGTAGCGCGCGGTGATCTCACGCCGGGTGGGCGTGAGCTCCAGGTCGCGCACCTTGCCGGAGCGCAGGTCGCGCAACAACTGGCTGTAGCTGGGTTGATCCGCTTGGCGTGCTGCTGCAGGTTGCACCCGGGGATCCGCCTGACGTGTGGCCGATGTTGGGCCCGCGGTGGGAGCTGGAAGGCTTGCGCCCACAGGGTTCTTGCTTTGGATCGAGCTTAGCGATTTGACGGAGGGCTGGTCGGCACAAGACAATCTCTGTTTGGCATGGGCCCCGGGCGATGGCAGTACCCAAGAAGAAAACCTCCAAAGGCAAGCGCAACCAGCGCCATGCCCATTGGAAGGCCAAGGCGGCCGTTGCCGCTCAGAAGGCCCTTTCGATCGGCAAAGCCGTGTTGAGCGGTCGCGCCCAGGGCTTCGTGTATCCCATCAGCGAAGACGACGCCGAGGCTTGAGACCTCAGAGCGACGGCTCCACACCGATGCAACGGCGCCGCCGATCAAGCTGCGCCACCGCCATGGCCCGCTGCTGCAACCCGCTCTGGTAGAGGGCTGGTGGTAGCGAGGCCATCGTGGCGCGCACCAACCGCTTCACCAGGGTTGCGTCCATCGCACCGCTGCCAGTGCGGCGCTGGCGTGCTTCGGCTTGCAACCGCCAACGCAGAACCGCCGACCAGTCACTGGGCTCCAGGCACCAGAAGCTGTCGCAGGCAGCCCACAGCCGGCTGTACGCAGCCAGTGATTGATCACATGTGAGCAGCCATTGCTGTTCTGGTGGGCTGAGGTCATGGCCTGCAACCGCTAGCCAGCGGCGAATCGTTGGCTCGCCGAGCGGTTCGTAGCCCACCAGCCACCCCTCGAGCAGCAGCGCATCGGCAGCGGTCGTCACAAAGCCGGCTCGATCACCCTGGCCCCGCCGCAGGGTCTTGTCAAAGCGGGGCAAACGCAGCTCACGCTCAGGCCCTGACTGGGCGCGCCAGGCCGCCATGGCCTGCAGCAACAGATCGACGTCATGGCTACCCGGCGGCACGCGGTTGACCCCAAAGGGGTTGCCGGCCATGCGTTGCTGCCGCTCCTGCCAGCCGAGATAGGCATCGTCGATCGACACGACCGCCAGGCGGCAGCCGATCAGAGCGGCCAACTGCTGCAGGGCGCGGCTCAAGGTGGTCTTGCCGGCACCCACAGGGGCTTGCAGGGCAAGGACCGGTGCTGCAGGGGCGCGCTCGAGCCAGCTCAACATCGGCAGGGCCAGGCCCCAAAGCAGCCTGGGGTCGAGCCTGCCAGCTGCGTCGCTCGCACCGCCGCCCATCGCAGCCAGACGGCGCTGCCAGAGCTCGCGCCAGCGGTCGCGATCGTCGATCCCGAGGCGGGCCAGCAACGACGACGTGTCCACCAAGGCTTCAGGTGCCGAGCTTGAAGGCTTCGAGCACCACTGAATAGACCATGCCCATGCGCAGGTTGTCGCAGAGCACCCAGCCCAGGGGCGGACGGCCCTGCACCAGACGGCTGCGCAGGCGGATCAGCAGCTCAACCACCAGCACCATCGCCAGCACCGCCACAGGCCTGCCACCGGGGATACGGTCGTTGACATAGGCCGTGAGGTTGGAGCCCAAATAGCCCCCCAGCAGCAGGGCCAGCAGTTGCAGACTGCGGCTCCTCCAACTGCCCACCAGCCAGGGGGAGACCCCATCGGCCAGAGCGCCCTGCAGGCGGTTAAAGCGGGTCTGCTGCAGCGGCATGGGGGTCAGCACGGCATCAGCGCAGCAGCGCC
>CAYFMB010000307.1:0-2293 GCA_964344095.1 uncultured Klebsiella sp. | reverse complement strand
GCATCAAGGCTGATCTGATCAGCCCAACCGAAGCATTCTCGGATTGCGGTGCTGTCCAGCAAGTAGCTCTGATCTTTGCCAAGGCGGTCGACACTGTCTTCGACCACCGCGTCGAAGGGGGCGCCGCAGTGCTCACAGATTGTCTCAACCAGAGCGCGGATGCTGATGGACTCGCGCGTGGAGAGATGCCATGTGCTGCCGGGCTCTGCTTCCAAAGCCAGCTGGAGCGTTGCACGCACCACATCTTGGATGTGTATGAATGACCGTTCAGAGTGGCCGCCGCCATGCAGCTGCATGGGGCGACCTGTGCGTGCGCTCAGCATGGCCCGGGGAATGATCCTGTAGAGCTGTTGGCCGGGTCCATAAACATTGGCTGCACGGGTGAAGACAACCGGAAAGCCATAGGCCTTGTGAAAACTGTGCAGATGCAGATCACACGCTGCCCTGCTGACGGCGTAGGGGGTGCTAGGGGCGAAGTTGTTGTGTTCTTTGATCCAGCCTCCATCGGTGCTGCCATACACCTCGGGTGTGGTCACATGCACATATTTTTTGAGGAATGCCTTCTGGCGCAGCGCATCGTGCAAAGCAACTTGGGAGACCACATTGGTTTTGTACCAATGGGTGGGGTTCAGCCAACTCTCGGCCACCATGCCTTGAGCGGCAAAGTTCACCACAATCTCAGGCTGCACACGATCAATTAGTATCAGCAATCTGTCCAGTTCCGTGTTGAGGTCCACAGCCTCAAAGGCAAAGTTGTCGGCACTCGCCAACGATTGCCCAGTGCTCTGATTGCTCCAGCGGTATGGCAGAAAGACAGAATCAGGCTCGGGTGAACGGCTCACGCCCCAGACCTGATGGCCAGAGCTCAGCGCTTCGGCCACAAAGTGGGAGCCGCTGAAGCTGTTGCTGCCGATCACCAGGATCTTGTCTGAGCTCACGGCTGAAGCATCTCCTCAAGGTTGTTGCGCAGCGCTCCAGCGCTGATCGGTGTGTTGCCCATGGTTTCCACCGCTAACGCTGCCATGCAGCAGGCCAGGGCAGCTGTAGGCATCATCGCCTGTCGGCTGGCTAGTCCAGTGGCCATGACCGCGAGAACCGAGTCGCCGGCACCAGCCACATCGAGAGGGTTGACCGAGAGTGCCGGGAAGGCTTGGCTGCGCATGCTGCCATCACTGTTGCGGTCATAGGCAATGAACCCCTCAGCAGCCAACTTGATCAGCAGCCGTTCGCAAGCGGTTTTCTCCAGCAGCTGCTGGCTCAGATTCTCTAACCCACTGTCCTTGTCTTGGAGGGCCAGGCGCAGCTCACGCTCGTTCGGGCACAACAGCGAAAACCGTTTGAACCGTGTGATCGAACCCACCTGGCTGCTGCATTGCAGATCGCCAAACAGCAGCAGCCCGTGTTGCTGAGCCAGTGCCTGCACCGCCTCGAGCACCCTGGGCGTCACAACGCCGTAGACAAAGTCAGAGACGACGATGCCCTGGGCATTCGGCGCTAGGGCTTCCAGTCGCTGAATGACCTGGGCTTCGATGGCCGGGTCGAGGTTGTGCTGTTCGAGCCGGCTGACGCGAAACAGTTTCTGGTTTTCGACCACATAGCGCTTTTTGAACGTGGTCGGACGTGACGGGTCACGGGTCAAGGCGTCGCCAATGCCCTGAGCCTTGAGCTCACGCTGGACCAGTTCGGCAGTGCTGTCATGGCCCACGACCGAGACCAGGTCGCACTGGGCACCCAGGGCACGAATGTGAGCCGCGACGACCGCAGCTGCGCCAATGAAGTTGCGTTTAGCCAGTTCGCGCACCACCACGACAGGGGCTTCGGCACTCATGCCGATGGCCTCGCAGGCGGCGTACTGGTCGACGATCGTGTCGCCCAGCACGATCAGTCGGGTGTTGGACCACGTTTGCATCGAGGCGATTAACGCGCTTCGATCCAACCCCTGGCGCTTGCAGGCTGCCCTGAACTGCTGAACACGCTGCTGGCGCAAATCACGCTCCGAGCTGGTGAGCAGCTCGGCACTGGCGTAGTGCACATCACCGGCATGAAATTGAACGCTGCCACCCTGCTCTCGCAGCAGGGCAACGGATGTCTCAATCTTGGTCTGGTGTTCGAATTCGGTGCCAAGCACCAGCGTGGTTGGACTGATTCGCTTGATGGCTGCACTCAGATCGTCGCCTGGTAACAACACAACGGCATCGGCCAGACCCAACAGGCTCAAGGCTTCGGCGCGCTCTTGTTGCTTAAACGGGAGTGGGTTTGCCTCCTCTGCCTGCCCATCGCCAATTAAGGCCAC
>CAYFMB010000306.1:212-2300 GCA_964344095.1 uncultured Klebsiella sp. | reverse complement strand
CCTTCTGCATGGCGTAGTACCAATCCGATTGGCGCACAAAGCTGCCGTGGTGCTCCACCAGCAGAACACCGATGCCGGTGTCCTTGAGGATGCGCGCCACAGCCCGTTGGATGTCGAGCACCACGGAAGGCTGGATGCCTTCGGTGGGTTCATCGAGCAGCAGCAACCTCGGCTTGCCGAGCAGGGCCCGGGCGATCGCGAGCTGCTGCTGCTGCCCGCCCGAGAGATCGCCACCGCGGCGGTTCAGAAACGTCTCCAGGATCGGAAACAGTTCAAACACCAACGGATCGATGTGGCGGTTGCGAGCCAGACCTCCCGGCAGGGCCTCGAGGCCGAGCAGCAGGTTTTCGCGCACCGTCAGCTGAGGAATGATCTCGCGGCCCTGGGGCACATAGGCGATGCCCTGACGCGCACGGCGATGGGGTGGCAGCGACGAAAGATCGTCACCCGCCAACTCGACACTGCCGCTGCGCTGACGCAACAGACCGATGATCGTCTTCAACAGGGTGGTTTTGCCCACCCCGTTGAGGCCGATCAGACAGGCCATTTGGCCCTGGGCCACCGACAGATCGACATTGCGCAAAATATGGCTCTCGCCGTAGTAGACGTTGAGCCCGCGCACCTGCAGGACATGCTCGGTCATGCGTTGAATTCCCCTTCGGTTTCAGTACCCAGATAGACCTCGATCACCCGCGGGTCGGCCTGCACCGTCTCCATGGGGCCCTCGCAGAGCACATGGCCCTCGTGCAGCACCGTGACCGGTGCGCGCAGTTCGCGGATGAACTCCATGTCGTGCTCGATCACCAGCACGGTGTGATCGCCGGCCAGGCTTCGCAGCAAGGTGCCAGTGAGCTCGGTCTCCTCTTCGGAGAGGCCGGCGACCGGTTCATCGACCAGCAGCAACTCGGGATCCTGGGCCAGCAGCATGGCGATTTCGAGCCACTGCTTCTGGCCATGCGACAGGCTTCCAGCCAGCTGGGCGGCCTGGGGCTCCAGGCCAACCACCGCCAGCAGCTCCTGCACTCGGTGCCGCTGGCCGCCGCTGAGACGGCCGAACAGCAGGGTGAAGGGAGAGTGGCTGCCCCGGATGGCCAGCTCCAGGTTGCGCCGCACGGTCAGGTTCTGATAGACGCGCGGGGTCTGGAACTTTCGACCGATGCCGAGCCTGGCAATGCGGTGCTCGGCGATGCCCACCAGGGAGCGACCGCGGAACAGCACGTCGCCTTTGGTGGGCCTGACCTTGCCAGTGATCACGTCGAGGAACGTGGTCTTGCCGGCACCATTGGGGCCGATGACGGCGCGGAGTTCGCCTGGTTTGAGGCAGAGGTTGAGGTCGTTGAGCGCCCAGAAGCCATCGAAACTGACGCTGACGCCGCGCAGCTCGAGCACAGGGGTTGCCGTGGTTGTCGTCATGACGCACCTCCCTCGAGGTCAGCTTTTTCGGCCTGCACCGACGGATCAAGATCCAGGGATGGATAGGTCGCTGTGCGTGGCGGCCAGCCGACCATGGCGGCGAGCCGGCCGGGACCACCACTGCGCCACCAGCCCACCAGACCATCGGGCAGCGCCGTCACCACCAGCAGGAACAGACCACCCTGAATGAACAGCCACGTCTCCGGCAGCGCTTCACTGACCAGGCTCTTGGCGTAGTTGATGAGAACCGCGCCCAGCAGGGCGCCGATCAGGGTGCCGCGGCCGCCGACAGCCACCCAGATCACCATTTCGATCGAGAACGGCACCGCCATGTACTGGGGGCTGACGATGCCCGATTGGATCGTGTACAAGGCGCCACTAACGCCCGCCATGGCACCGGCCACAGCGAACACCAACGTCTTGTAAGCGGTGGGGTTGTAGCCGGTGAAGCGCAGGCGCGGTTCGTCATCGCGAATGGCGATCAGGGCATCGCCAAAACGCCCACGGGTCAGCCAGCGGCAGAGCAGGAAGGCGCCGATGGCCAGCACCACCGTCAGCCAGAACAGGTTGCGCTGCATCACATCACTGCCCACCAGTTCGCCAAAGAGGCGTGCTGTGGACGTTTTGAGGCCGTTGGTGCCGTTGATCAGCTTCTGCTGGCCGTTGAAAAAGTTG
>CAYFMB010000306.1:0-202 GCA_964344095.1 uncultured Klebsiella sp. | reverse complement strand
GCCTGGGTGAGGATCGAGAAATAGACCCCCTTGATGCGGTTGCGGAACACCAGATAGCCGAGCCCGCCAGCCACCAGCGCCGGCAGCACCCAGATGCACAACAGGGTGAACAGCGGGGAATTGAAGGGCTGCCAGAACAACGGCAGACTCTTGACCCCATAGAGCGAGAAAAACTCGGGCAACTCACCGGGCTTGAGCTCAT
>CAYFMB010000305.1:0-2314 GCA_964344095.1 uncultured Klebsiella sp. | reverse complement strand
CGCTTGGAGTTGGAGTCGCGGCCGTTGCGGGTTGAGCCTGTGCCTTTCTTGTGGGCCATGAGAATTCAGCGGAACTGGAACGGGAGACGTCGGTTGATGCTGAGGCGGCTCGCGCTCAGCTGAGGGTTTTGCTGCCCACGGCGATGGATTCAACCATCACTCGGGTCAGCTCCTGGCGGTGACCATTCTTGCGGCGGGTCTTTTTCTTGGGCCGCATTTTGTAAACGATGATCTTGGGACCGCGGCGATGCTCCAACACCTTGAGGTTGACGCTGGCGCCGCTCACGTAGGGCTGTCCCAGGCTGGCCTTGCCGCCATCGTTGACCAGCAGCACCTTGTCGATGGCCACGCTGGCGCCCACTTCGTTGGGAAGGCGGTCGAGGTCGTAGTAGCGACCGGGCTGCAGCCAAAACTGCTGACCAGAGGCCTCAACAATGGCGTAAGTGGAGGCGTTTGCCTCGGGCGTGGCTGCGCCGGCGGCGTCAGGCTTGGAGGATGCAGGACTCATTGGGATTCATCGGGCGGCCAGGCTGAACATGCTGTGTGGTGACGGAGTCATGCTGATTGGTCTGGATCAGACAGACAGATCTGATCCGTTAATCAGCCCCGGGACCGGCGTGTCCTATTGGGCCTGGCGCGCGCAATCGGAAGACAAACAACAATCCTCGAGCTTTGGCGTTCCTTTCGTCAACATTTGGGCACCCCCGGGCCTGCCCATTGCCCCATGCAGGAGCCACCGCTCACCCTCGCCGCTCTGGTGGTTGACCCCCAGCTGAGCCAGGCCTGTGGTCTGTGGCTCAAGGGCGGCCGCTATCGCCTGTTGCCGGCGCCCCAGTCTCTGGTCGCGCCTGAAGCGCTCGAGTCGAGCAGTTTTGACCCCCTGCTCAACCAGGTCGATGGTGTCCTGATTGAGCAGGGGGTGGTGCCGGCAGCCGTGTTCCGCCATTGGCGCGAGCGGGGTCTGCGCTTGCCAGCCGTGGTCATTGGCGCTGTCAGTGGGCGCATCGAATACCACGAGGGCGAGGTGCACCTACCCCCGGACCAGCTGGAGCAGCTCAGCTACAGCCTCGATGCCGCTGTGGCTCGGGTGCTGGGTCAGGGGCTGCAGGGGGCCAGCGGCAGCGTTGACGCTCCGGCTGCAGAGGTGTCCGAGGGCTGGAAGCTGGGCAACCGACTCAAGGAGCGCCTGGGTCTGCTGGGCGTTTTCTACAAGCGCGATCCCGAGCGTTTTTTGCGACAGCTGGGTGAGGGCGAACGCCGTGACCTGCTCGAGTCGCTGCAGCGCACCTATCGCGACTTGCTGCTGAGTTACTTCCGCGATCCGGCCGCGGCAAACCAGGCCCTGGAGAGCTTTGTTAACACCGCTTTCTTCAGTGATCTGCCGATTACCAAAACTGTGGAAATCCACATGAACCTGATTGACGGTTTCAGCAAACAGCTCAAGCTGGAGGGCCATCGCACCGACTTTCTGCAGGACTACCGCCTGGCCCTGCTCGATGTGATGGCCCATTTGTGTGAGATGTACCGGCGATCCATTCCCGCCGATGCACCAATCACCCTGCCGGTCGGCGGCAGTACAGACGCGGCACCCTGAGGAGTTCGACCATGAGCCCACGCAAGACCTACATCCTCAAGCTCTACGTTGCTGGCAACACGCCCAACTCGATGCGGGCGTTGAAGACCCTGCGCAACATTCTCGACACCGAGTTTCGCGGTGTTTATGCGCTCAAGGTGATCGACGTGCTCAAGAATCCGCAACTTGCCGAAGAAGACAAGATTCTGGCGACGCCCACCCTTGCGAAGATTCTGCCGCCGCCGGTGCGGCGCATCATCGGCGACCTCTCCGATCGCGAGCGTGTCCTGATCGGCCTCGATCTCCTGTACGAGGAGCTCACCGAAGAGGGACTGGCCGCTGATCCGCTGGCTGGGCTGGCCAGCCCCGACCCCCCGACAGGCAGTACCTGACGCCACGCCCGACTTTTCACTTCCCTTCCCCAGGTTCGACGGCCGTAGCCATGACGACGCAAGACCCAACCCCTCAGGCCTCACCCCTGCTGCAGGTGCAGAAGCTGCCCACGGCGATCGAGGGTTTTGATGACATCTGCCATGGCGGCTTGCCCATTGGCCGTTCCACCCTGATTAGCGGCACCTCGGGCACCGGCAAGACGGTGTTTTCGCTGAACTTCCTCTACAACGGCATCCGCCAGTTCAACGAGCCCGGCATCTTCGTCACCTTCGAAGAGTCGCCGCTCGATATTTTGCGCAACGCCGCCAGCTTCGGCTGGAACCTGCAGGAGATGGTGGAGCAGGACAA
>CAYFMB010000304.1:0-2340 GCA_964344095.1 uncultured Klebsiella sp. | reverse complement strand
CCGGCGCGCTGCAGGGCAGCAAGATCGCTGACATCGAGCCCAGCCAGGATGGCGCCCAACCGGGACCCGACGCTGCCAGCTCCGGTGGGATCGGGCTGCTGCAGCAACAAGCGATAGGCCGCTGCGGTGGTGGCGAAACCATCCGGGACCGGCACCCCTGCCTGGGTGAGCTGGCCCAGCAGTTCACCCAGGGAGGCATTTTTGCCACCGACCTGGGCAACGGCGTCGAGACCAACCGACGCGAGGCTCACCACCAGCTCAGCCATGGTCAACCGTGCGGTGCCCTGTCACTGTGACAACGTCAACACGTGCCGATCCGGCCGAGAGCGCAGGACACCCTTAGGCTGCACGGGCTGCTCCCATTTCTGTTGGCCCTTCGCCATCTCGCCGGCCTTCGCCGCACCCTGAACCGCACCCTCAGCCTGAGCGCAGCACCGCTGCTGACCGCGGCCTGCCTGGTAAGCGCCAGCCCCTGGATCCTGCCCCGCGCCGCCGAGGCGATTCCCGAGTCTGACGCCATCAAAAAACTGGCTGTCATCCCCGTGTACGTGCTGGTCGACGGCAAGGGAATCCCGCTGCCGATTCCCCGGGACAAGAACCTGATCCTGCCGCTCTACCTCGACCGCACCCAGGCGGAAGCAGAGCTGGCCAACTTCCGCAAAGCCAACCCGACGATCAGCGCCCAACTGCTGCCGATCCCGCTCAACGTCGCGAACGAGCGGGTCGAAGAACTCAACAAACAGCTCAAGGATGGGCGCACCTTGGTGGCGCCGCTGGTGGCGCGCCAACCGGACCGCCAGCAGGCGGTCACGATCTTGAAGGGGCAGGGGCTCAGCGACAAGCAGATTGCCGAAGGCCTGAACACCCCGGTGTTCTTCACCAAACCAATCCTCACCATCAACACGCCGGAGGGGGCGCGCGGCGTGTTCTTCTTCCGCTACGAGGACCTACAGAAGGCCCTCAGCAGCGTGCCCGGCGACAAGAAGCTGGATCCCCAGGCGGCTGACCTGACTGCGGTGTTGCGCGAAATCATCAAGGCCAAGGATGACGTGTTCATCTTCTTCCCCACACCCGACTACTTCAAGCTGGTGCAGGAACAGCAGCAGAAAGCTAGTAGCAAGGCCGCCTCACCGTCTCCTGCGCAGACTCCGGCCGGCACCCCCTAAGCCGCCGGCCTAGTCCTTGGTTTCCGGGGTCGGTTCCGGCAGCAACTGGGCAATCAAGCCGCCGAGCATCAGCGCACCCCCCAGGCCCAGGGCCAGGGGGCGGTTGGCTGCCGCAGGTCCATCCACCCAGACCGCCGCCGCCAAAAAGGCTCCACCCAGCAGCAGGGTTGGCACGAGCACGATGCCCTTGGCGGTGCGGTTGAGGCTCATGGCTGACAGCCGCTCCGCCGCTGGCCGTAGCCGGCCGCGATCAAATCCTGGGCCACATCGGTGCCGCGATCGAGCCGTTCAACCCGGGCCACCAACGTGCCCTGATCACTTCCCTGGGGACGCAGGTTGACTTTGGTGCGACGCGGCAGATCGCGGCGCAGCCAGTCGGTGGCAGCAGAAGCCTGGTCGCCGGGCAGCTCCAGACAGGCGAGCGCCACGCTGTAGCTGCGGTTCTGATCGCCCACCTGCAGCAGGCTGGCGCTGCGCACCTGCAGCACCTCGGCTGCGGCGACGGGATCAGTCAGCGAGGTCAGAGCCAGGGCCAGCAGGGGAAGCAGCAGCAAACCGCTGCCCAACCGGCGCCACCATCCCAGCGCCCGGTTTGCTGGTGGACGGCTCAAAGCCGTGCACCGCAACTGGGGCAGTACAGGTGCGCACTGGCTGTGGAGGCGCCGCAGCTGCCGCACTGGCGGCTGGTGTCGATGGCCAGCTCGGGGTGGCTGGGCAAGCCCACCATCTGGGCATTGCTGGCACCAGGGGGAACCATCGGGTAGCAATTTTCATTGCGGCGCACCCGCACATCGATGAACGCCGGCCCCGGATAGGCCAGGGCTTCGGCCAGTTTGCTGCGCAGCTCGGTGCGCTCTTTGATGAGAACACCTCGCACACCAAAGGCCTCAGCCAGGGCCACGAAATCCGGCATGCCACCGGTCATCTCGGAGGCCGAATAACGCTCCTCGTAGAAACTCTCCTGCCACTGGCGCACCATGCCCTGCCAGCCGTTGTTGAGGACCACCACCTTGACCGGCAGGTTGTACTGACTGAGGGTGCCCAACTCCTGAATGTTCATCAGGATCGAAGCGTCCCCGGCCACACAGATGACCTGCGCGCCGGGATGGGCCATCTGCACGCCGAGAGCCGCCGGCATGCCAAATCCCATGGTGCCCAGGCCGGCGCGCAGGTC
>CAYFMB010000303.1:0-2351 GCA_964344095.1 uncultured Klebsiella sp. | reverse complement strand
GAGCCAAAGCGGCCGCGCACATCTTGCGCCACACCCACATAGCCGCGGCGGGCCAATTCCCGCAGCAGCGTCGGCGCCTTGTCGAGGGTGGCGTTCATGTCATAGGGCCCGCGCAGCAGCAGCACCGGGTAACGGCCCTCGGCCACCGGGCGGTAGATGTGGGTGCGTAGGGCGACGCCATCGCGCATCGGCACCATCGCCCGCTCCACCACGATCTCGGGGTGGCTAATCGGATCGTGAAAGGGATAGCGGAGTGTGGGCAACAGTTCACGCCGCAGCCGCTGCTCCTCGCGATCCGCCTCGGCTTTGGCGGCATCGGCCTGCTGCAGAAAGGCCTGGCGCTCGGCAGCGGTTTTGGGGGTGAACTGGATGGTCAAAGCCTTGCCGAGTGCAGTCTGCAAAGACTATTCAAGGCAATCTGCAGCTGTTCAGGTGGTGCCAAAGCCCCCTGCGTTGACAAGAACGCCAGCACATCCGTGGCAGCTCAGGCAGGCCTTGGACCTGAGAGCCGATCGAGCACGGTGCGGGTGATCCGCTCAACAAACCAGTTGCGCCGCTGCAGACCCACCACCCAGTCGGTGCTGCCGGCCACAAACACCGTGCCATCGCCAGGACCGGCGCCGCGGTCGTGGCTGGCGATCATGCCGGCGCCATAGCGGGGGTGTTTGGCGCCTTCGTGCTCCTCGAGGTGAGGCAGCCCGGTGCCATCGCCCTTGATCGAGGGGGTGGAGACCGAGTTCATCTGGCTGGCGGTGCTGGCAGCGAAGTGATCTTCTTCGTGCAGGATCGCCGGCGCCATCGCCACGATCGCGAGGTTGTCGGGGGCACCATCGTTGCCGGTGGGGTAGGGCAGCCCATCGCGCATCGTGAAGTCGCAGCCGTCAATCTCATAGGCAGCCACGCAGTCGGGCCGGCCGCCGATCACATCGCCGTAGTAGAGGTCACTCCCCTCAAGGCTCCAGTGCCAGGGCCGATACACCGTGAAGCCGCCGCTGGCCCGCGGGGCCGCACCGCCATACATGGCATGGATCGCACCGGATCCCGTCAATCCAAACGTCTTGGTCAGGGGCCAGCCGGTGATGGGCAGATCCCAGGCATTGCTGACATAGCGCTCCTGATCCGTGCCCAGCAACGGATCGGTGGTCTCGTCCTTGTGGTTCACAAAGGTGGTACCGCCGTCTTCGTAGCGCACCTGCCAGATGTTGTTGCCGGCAAAGCGCGCGTGGTTACCGCCAACTGCCAGTTGGTTTTCGATCGCCTCGCGCATCGGCCAGCTGCTGTATTCGTCGTGGCCGACGATCACCGAGAGGCGGTAGGGCACCAGCGTCTGCGGGTCGTCGTGCAGATCGTGCTGGCTGTAGTAGTCAAGTGTGTAGCCGTTGGCCTCGGCCCATTCGACAAACAACTTGCCGTAGAGGGCCCAGCTGGCATCGGCGTAGTCGCGGGCATAGCCGTAGTGATGGGCCCAGGGGTGGGCCGGCAGTTGGGGCACCGCAAACGGTGGCAGCTCAGCAGTCGACACCGCCCGGGGTGCACCAACCGGCAGCTTCACCAGCCCGCGGCTCCAGGGACGCCGCAGCGAGGTGCGGGCATTGGCCTGCTTGAAGCGTGGGCTGCCGCCCTCCCCGTGGTAGCTGTTGCCGCCGCCCCAGTCGTTGTAGGCGTTCATGGTGCAGGTCGACACCACAAAGGCAATGCCTGTGGTGGCAGCGGGCACGGTGGGTTTCAGCACAAAGAAGTGCTCGCGCTCGAACACCTCACCGTCGGGTTCGCGCAGCCGCACGACCACCACATAAAAACCGGAACGCCAGCTCGGATCGACCGTGAGCTGAAACGCCACTGGCCAGTCGCAGCCCACCATATGGGACTGATCAGGGGTGGCTGCTGCCGTGGCTGCGATGCCGCTTTGCACAAACACGCGCTCAGGCGTGGGGCCCTCGCGGGTGACCTCCAGCTCAAACGATGGCCGCGTGCTGTGCACATGGAAATCGATGACCTCACCAGCGCGGTAGCTGATGCGCGGCGTGTAGCACCAGATCTCAGCGATCGCCGGATCGTTGAGGGGTTTCTCGTAGCCCCAATCATGGCGGCTGTCGCTATGGGCGGCTGGACCGGGCCCCGGGATCACCCGCGGCTGACCCAACAGGGAGGGGCCGTCGTTGAAAGGGCTGTGACCCATGGTCAGCAGAGACCTACGTCGCTGAGGGCAGGGTAGGCATGGTCGGAAGGATGCCTACTCAGAGGCCAAGCGCTCCCAAACAATCTGTTGATTGGGAGCGCTTGGCCTCAAAAGCGCAGCCGGCTGCGCAACCCCAACACCGTCAACAGCGGTGAGCCGGCCGTCGCCGGTT
>CAYFMB010000302.1:0-2360 GCA_964344095.1 uncultured Klebsiella sp. | reverse complement strand
GCCAGGGCCTGCAGGGTGCGCGGCAGGCTGCCGATGGCTTCGGCTGCATCGACTTCCTGCACCGGCTGCAGCAGCAGTTTGGCGCCGTCATAGTTGCCGGCCTCCAACAGCGCTTCGAGCTGCTGGGCCACCACCTCGGCAAGCACGACGCCATTGGTCTCGCTCATGGGCAGGCCTGCGTCATCTCGAGTTTATGGGCCGCTAGGGTCCGGCTCAATCTCTATTCCGGTTAAGCCTGCGAGCCGCCATGAGCAGCGTCAATGTGAGCAACGTGACCGTGCGCGATGCCAAGGGGGTTGAGCGCAACCTGGGCGAATGGGGCGGCAAGGTTGTGCTGATCGTCAACGTCGCCAGCCGTTGCGGTTTCACCCGCCAGTACGCCGGCCTGCAGACACTTCAGGAGACCTACGGGCCCCAGGGATTTGCGGTGCTGGGTTTCCCCTGCAATGACTTCGGCGCCCAGGAGCCCGGCACGCTCAGCGAGATCCAGCAGTTCTGCTCGACCACCTACGGCGCCAGTTTCGAGCTGTTCGACAAGGTTCACGCCACCGGCGCCAAGACTGAGCCGTACACCACCCTCACCCAAGCCGAGCCCGCTGGCGATGTGGCCTGGAACTTCGAGAAGTTCCTGATTGGCAAGGACGGCGCAGTGCTGGCTCGCTTCAAGAGCAACATCGAGCCTGACGCAGCCGAGCTGACCGGCGCCATCGAAGCGGCGCTGTCTGCCTGAGCTTGAGCAGCGTTAACCCGGCAGCCAGCCTCGGCGGCGGCTGCCTAGCAGCTCGACTCGCAGCCAACGATCGCCGTTGACGCTGCACCAGCTGCGCACCACCTTGAGTGGCTCCCCGATCGCCACTTCGGCAATCGCAGGAGCCTGCTGCCAGGGAGCACAGCGCAGGCTGCAACTGTGTGCTGCTGTCAATGGTTCAGAAGCGTGCTGCCGGCGGCGCACTTCGGGGGTGCGGCGCTCTGCGCCGCCGGCTGGCAGGGCCGCCGGGGCCACGAGGGCAAAACTCAGGAGGGCAGCCCAGCGCCAGAGCTGCATCAGATGTCGAGTTGGGTGAGATCGAGTTCGGCGCTGTGGGTCTCGATGAATTCGCGGCGCGGTGCCACCTTGTCGCCCATCAGGATCGTGAAAATGCGATCCGCTTCGAGTGCATCTTCAATCTCCACTCGCTTCATCGTGCGGGTGGTGGGATCCATGGTGGTCTCCCAGAGCTGCTGGGGCATCATTTCCCCCAAACCCTTGAACCGTTGGATCGTGTAATTGGCCTTTTCGCCGAATCCATCAAGGGTCGATTTCAGGTCGGATTCGTTGTAGCAATACGTATGATTTTTGCCGCGTTCAACCTTGTAAAGAGGCGGGCAGGCAATGTAGATGTAACCGCCCTCCACAAGAGACTTCTGGTAGCGGTAGAAGAAGGTCAGCAGTAAGGTGCGGATGTGGGCGCCGTCCACATCGGCGTCGGTCATGATCACGATGCGGTGATAGCGCAGGTTCTTTTCATCAAAGTCCTCGCCTTTGATGCCAAGCCCGAGGGCCGTGATCAACGCCTGAATCTCGGTGTTTTTGTAGATCTTGGAATCGTCGGTTTTCTCGATGTTGAGGATCTTGCCGCGTAGCGGCAGGATTGCCTGGAAGCGGCGATCACGCCCTTGCTTGGCTGAGCCGCCTGCAGAATCGCCCTCAACGATGTAAATCTCCGATTCCGAAGGATCGCGTGAGCTGCAGTCAGCCAATTTGCCTGGCAGCGTTGAGCTCTCGAGCACGCTCTTGCGGCGCACCAGCTCGCGGGCGCGGCGGGCGGCCTCGGCTGCGTTGAAGGCCTGAATGGCCTTCTCGAGGATCAGATCAATGACCGAGGGGTTGAATTCGAGGAATTCGCCCAGGGCTTCGCCCACCAGGGTGTCGACGATGCCGCGTACCTCGGTGTTGCCCAGTTTGGTCTTGGTCTGGCCCTCAAACTCGGGTTCAGGAACCTTGACCGAAAGCACAGCGGTCAACCCCTCGCGGATGTTTTCACCGGCCAGGTTGGCGTCGGCATCCTTGCGCTTGCCCCGCTTCTTGGCGAAAGCATTGAGGGTGCGGGTGAGCACCGTCTTGAGGCCTTCAATGTGGGTGCCGCCGTCAACGGTGCGAATGTTGTTGGCAAAGCCGAGGATGCTGTCGGAGTAGGCATCGACGCACCACTGCAATGCCGCCTCAACCTGAACGCCGTCCTTTTCAGAGTTGACGTAAATGATGTCGGGATGCAGCGGATCTTTCTCCGCATTCATGTAGGCGACGTATTCCTTGATGCCACCAACGTAGTGATAAATCTCTTCGTGGGCTTCGCCCTCGGCATTGCAGGCCGCAGGAC
>CAYFMB010000301.1:0-2375 GCA_964344095.1 uncultured Klebsiella sp. | reverse complement strand
GGCACTGGTCCCGTAGTCTTCCGGCACCAGCAGCGCAATGGCGTTCATGAACTGGTCAGCGCAAGCGGAAACCCGTCTCAAAGAGGTTCCGTTTTTCGTGCGTCCCATGGTGCGCAAGCGCATCGAAAGCCTGGCCAACGAGGCAGGCCTTGGCGAGATCGACGAGGCCTTCTACGAACAGGCCAAAGCCCAGTTCGGTCAGAAGTGAGCCCGACCTGACGCCCCCGGCACCTCGATAAGGTAAAAGGGAGGACAGGAAGACTAAAAGACCCCTATCCATGTCGCAGTCGAAGCGCGAACAGGTGGTGAGCCACCTGCGCTACATCCGCCAGGAGCTCCGCGAAATGCATCAGGGCGTCATGGAGGATGGGCTTCTGCCTGAAGCCGGCGAGGTTCGTGGCGTCATGGCCCAAATGGAAGCGTTGCTCGAACTGCTGGAAGGCAAGACCTCACGCAAAAAGGACGCCGAACCCTGAATTCCCCCTTGCCTCAGCCCCGCACAGGCGCTTTGGTTACCACGTCCCCATCACCCGGCCCGGGCCCTACGGCTCCGGGCTTTTTTATTCGGATCCCCTATCGGTAGCGGTCAAGGCCTGCATGAGCGCCACAGATGGTGTAGAAGTAGGACTGCAGGTTCGGGCTGGGTGATGGGGATTGCCACAGACCACGGACCTGCCCCCCTTGGCCGTCAGCAATGCAGCAGACCCGCTTTCAGCGTCTGATCCTGGGATCAGCTGAGCGGCTGCAGCAGTGGGCGATCAATCCCTGGCGTCGCCTATCGCTGCAGCTGATTGTGCTGTTGCTCAGTTTTGTCATTGCCGGCGCCCTGGGCTCAATCAGCGGCACGCTGTCAGCACTGGATCCGCTCAGCGCCCTGATCTGCGTGCTGGCGATCGAGATCGCTGCCCGGGCCAGAGGTCCACTGCTGCGCGACGGCCGCCACAGGTTTGCCGCGGGCTTGCTCGACATGGCCCGCATCGGACTGCTCTACGGGCTGTTGCTTGAGGGTTTCAAGCTGCTCTGAAGCAGATAGAGCAGGGCCATGCGCACGGGAATGCCGTTGCGCACCTGCTCCTCAACCAGGGAGATGGCTGGATCGTCGAGCAGGGCGCCGGTCATCTCGATGCCGCGATTAACCGGCCCCGGGTGCAGCAGCGGCACCGGCTTGCCGCAGCGAGCCAGGCGACTGTGGCTGAGCCCAAAGCGCTGGTGATAGCCATCGAGGCTGGTGATCAGGTTCTGCTGCATGCGCTCCTTCTGCAGCCGCAGGGTCATCACGGCATCAGCACCCTCGAGGGCGGCGTCGAGGTCATGCCGCACGGTTAACGATCCGCGCCGTGCGATTGGATCGTGGCTCTGCCCTGGGGGCGGAGCCGCAACAAAGTCAGCAAAAGCCGCAGGCACCAGGGTTGGGGGCCCGCACAACACCACATCAGCGCCGCAAGCGGTGAGGGCCCAGAGGTTGGAGCGGGCAACCCGCGAATGCAGCACATCACCAACAATGACGATGCGCTTGCCGCGTAAAGCGGCGGGCGTCGGCGCCGCAGGTGCAAAGTGACGCGCCAGGGTGAACAGATCCAGCAGACCCTGACTGGGGTGACTGTGCAGCCCATCGCCACCGTTGAGCACAGCCACCTGATCACCAGCGGCATCAAGGGCTTCAGCCAGCTGCTGCGGCACCGCTGTGGCGCGATGGCGCACCACCAGCAGCTCAGCGCCCATCGCCACGTAGGTGCGCACGGTGTCGAGCAGGCTTTCGCCCTTGCTCAGCGAACTGGACCCAGGCGTAAAACTGATCACATCGGCCGACAGTCGCCGGGCCGCCAACTCAAAACTGCTGCGCGTGCGGGTGCTCGGTTCAAAGAACAGGGTGGTCACCAAGCGCCCCTGCAGCGCTGGCAGCTTGCGAGCGCCGCTGGTGGGCATGGCGCGAAAGCGCTGCGCCAACTCCAGCACCATGGCGTAGTCGTCGAGCGAAAACGCCGCCAGATCCAACACATGGCGATGGGTCCAGGTGCTCAAGGGCAACCGGTGCGCACAGGCTCAGGGTAGACGCGCTGTGCGAATTAGACCCGCCAGAGCTTGTTCAGGGGGATCGGCAAGCCCGGCAACAACTCCCTGACCACCATCAGGACTTCGGCCTGCTCAACACCACCATCAAACCCGTGCCTGACGACTTCGACCCTGCCTCGTTGCAGCAACCGTCATCGGGCTCGATACCAATGTCCTGGAGCGGTACTTCGTTGAGGAGAGCAACGCAGATGCTGCCTCCCTGGCACGACGGGGAGCGGCGCGGCGACTGATCGAATCAGGCGAGACGCTGTTTGTGCCCACAACCGTCGCCCTTGAACTGGAATGGGTGCTGCGGGGCTACG
>CAYFMB010000300.1:0-2380 GCA_964344095.1 uncultured Klebsiella sp. | reverse complement strand
CGCAGCATCGCCGGCACATCGAGCACCAGCGGCAACAGCACCAGATCAACGCACAGGCGCCCTTCGCGGGCACCCCGCTGAAACAGGTCCAGATCGCCGGCCACCGTGGCGCCGTCCTGCACCGTGGTGATGCCCTTGGAGGTGTAAAGCCGCTGGGCCGCCTCAAACTGCCCCAGCCGCTCGTCGTCCGAAGGCTGGGGCATGTGCATAAACAGCGGAATGAACGCCGTTTCCATCACCAGCCCTGCGGGCTCAGTGCTGCCGGGCCGGCGCACGATCACCCCACCGGCCGGGTCAGGGGTGCTGGCGTCATAACCCGCCAGGGCCAGAGCGCAGCTGTTGAGCACGGCGCCATGGTTCGAGTTATGGATCACCATCACCGGGTTCTCCGGAAACAGCGCATCGAGATCGGCCTTGTCGAGGTCGCGGCCATCCGAGAGACCATCGACGTCGTAGCCGTAGGCGATCACCCACTCGCCCTTGCTGGCGGGATGGCGCGCCACATGCTCACGCAGCACCTGCTGCAGCTCGGCAATGCTGGTGACCGGGCCCGCCGGCGGCCGCTGAATGTTGGCCCAGCCCACCACCTGCAGCGCATTGGCAAAGTGGCCGTGGGCGTCAATGAAGCCCGGCAGCAGGGCACGGCCAGCCAGATCGACCTGCTTAGTGCCGGGCCCGGCATGGGCCATCACCGAGGCCTTGTCGCCGACAGCGACGATGACCCCACCGGCAATGGCGATCGCCTCGGCCCGAGGCTGGGAGGTCTCCATCGTCAGGATGGGGCCTCCGTAGACGATCAGATCAGCGACGTCGCTGGCCATTGAGTGATGCGGGATCGAATCACCACTCGATAGCCAGGAGCAACGAAGCTGTCAGCAAAGCTGTAGCGCGTTGCAAGCCTTGCTCACTGATGACCAACCGAGCACACAACGGACCAACCCCATAGAGATCTACTTGAGGAAATTATTCACAGTGTCGGCAAACCTCTGATAGGACTGGAACAAGAACGAATGGCCGCCTTCAAAGAACGCAAGCCAAGCAAAGGGGATCTGATTGGCGATGATCAGTGAATTCTTGGGCGGGTCCACCACATCAGAACGTCCATCGGTAATCAGCACCGGCAATTTGACGTTCTTGAGGTCAATGAAATTGCTGGTATTTTCTCTCCAAAGCGTGGTGCGGGCACGATCGAGGCGCTCAACGGTCTGCTTGGAAGTCTTGAAGTCATCAGGCGCCGTCCCCGCCTTGACAGCAGCCTTGATCCGAGCGAGAACCTCCTGCTGCGCCTTGCGGCCTTCAGCATTGTCAGGGAAGGTCAGCGCGATCTTCTCGCTGTCAGGGACGCTCGGACTGTTCAATTCCGATTCAACATCCTTGGCGGCAGGGTCCTGAGCACTTCCACCAGGGTTGGGGCCAGCCAGGACAGCCTTGTTGATCAGCTGAGGATGGCGAATGATCAATTGCTGCCCAATGCGCGCACCCATCGAGTAGGCCAAAACGTTAGCCTTCTTAAAGCCAAGCGCCTTGATCAAACCGGCCGTATCATCAGCCATCTGAGCCATGGTGGTCTGATTCTCCTTGGTATCGGTTGAGAGCCCGACGCCACGGTTGTCAAACAAAATCAGCTTGTTGTGCTTGGCCAGCGCCTCCACCAAGGCTGGATCCCAGAGACTCATTGTGGCCAGGAAACCGTTGATCATCACCAACGGCTCACCTTCGCCGCGAATGTAATAAGCCAGCTTGATCTCACCGACCTGCGCGTAACGCACCTCTGGCTTAAATGGCGACGGCTTGAACTCCGCCAACACCGGAGGCACCCAGCCAGCAGAAATCACAGCGACAGAAAAAGCAGCAGCAGCGACACGGCGCATGGTTGAACTCAAGCTGAACGATTCTCAAATCAAACTATTCACCACCACGAGCTCGTCAACTGGACTGATAGCGATGCTCACAACAGCCCCAAGAACCTCTCTAATTGCTGGGATCTCACAGCTGTTTTACACCTGCAGGCCCCCATCGACCCGAATCACCTGACCGGTGACATAGCCCGCCTGCTCGGATGCCAACCAGGCGACGCAATCGGCGATGTTCTGGGCTGAGCCCCAGCGTCCCTCGAGCGGCAACAGGGGTCGCATGCTGGCCATGGTGGCCTCACGGTCGACGCCGCGGGCAAAGATCGCCGTCCACATGCCGTCGTCGATCAGGCCGGGCGCCACGGCATTGACCCGCACCCCCGATCGGCCCAGATCGACCGAGGCATTGCGGGTAAAGGCATTGATGGCGCCTTTAGAAGCGGCATAGGTGGCCTGACCCGCCGAACTCGAAAACGCCGCCACCGAGGAGACGTTCACCACACAACCCCTCCGGCGAATCAAGGAGG
>CAYFMB010000299.1:0-2387 GCA_964344095.1 uncultured Klebsiella sp. | reverse complement strand
ACCTTTGAGGCTGTGCTGAAGCAGGTGAAAGCGCGCTATGTGCTTGGTCTGACTGCCACGCCTGTGCGCCGGGACGGCCTGCAGCCGATCCTGTTCATGCAATGCGGCCCAATCCGGCACCGGGCTGTCCAACCCGCCGGCGCCCCGCAGAGGCTGGAGCTCGTGAGCCGCAGCCATCAACTGCCAGCACACCTGCCAAGCGACCTGCCCGTTCAGGAGCTGATGCGCCATTTGGCGGACAATCAACATCGCACCGATCAGATCGTGGCCGAAGCCGTGGCCGCTTGGCAGGAGGGCCGCAAGCTGTTGGTGCTGAGCGAACGAACCGACCACGTCAACGCGATCGCCAGCGCACTGGCACCGCAGCTGAGCGAGCTGTTCGTGCTGCATGGCCGCCTGGGCCAACGCCAACGCAGCGGGACCCTGGCTGCGCTCGAGGCGTTGCCCCCCGAGACGCCCCGCATCGTGGTGGCGACGGGGCGCTTGGTGGGCGAAGGGTTCGACCACCCGCCACTCGACACGTTGCTGCTGGCGATGCCGGTGTCGTGGCGGGGCACGTTGCAGCAGTACGCCGGCCGCCTGCATCGGCAACAGGCCGGAAAAACCAGCGTGCGCATCATCGACTGGCTCGATCTGGGCCATCCGATCACACAGCGCATGTGGGAACGTCGGCTTAGGGGGTACAAGGCGATGGGTTACGCGCTCACCACCACCGATCGCTGCCCCGTGGCGTCATTCGGCGGGGTGCTCAGCCAAAGGCCAAAAGCCTGGGTAAACTGAAGTCGCTGACATGCAACAGGAGTCACCGATGGTGCAGGTCACTGCGCGGCTGCCGGATGCCCTTAGCGAAGAGCTTGATGCTGCCGCCCAGCAGCTCAATCGCTGCCGCGCCGACATCATTCGCCAAGCGATTGAGTACTACCTCGACGATATTGAAGACCTGCATCTCGGCATTGAGACGCTGAAGGATCCAGCCGACCCTGTGCTGGATTGGAGCGAGGTGCGAGATGTCCTACTCGCTGCGGATTAAGCGCAGCGCTGCCAAAGCCTTGTCTGCCTTGCCGAAGGCAGACCGTGTGCGCTTGGTGGCTGCCATCGACAAACTCTGCGTGCAACCAGCTTCGGGCTCGGCCTTGAAAGGTGAGTTCGAGGGGTTACGGCGACTTCGGGTCGGCCAGTACCGGGTGGTTTACGAATGGCAGCAACAAGCCCTGGTGATTCTTGTGGTGAGGATCGGCCACCGACGCGACGTGTATCGCTGAAGGCCGAATCCCCCGATGCACCAACCCTGGCGCCACTGCCGCGCCTTGACCAGCCCTGCACGCCAGGGTCTCGAACCTGAACGCTGCTGCTGCCACCCGTGAGGCGCGGACCGGCCTGGATCAACCCGGGCTGCTGCCAGAGGGGCTGAAAGGGGCCGTAGTGAAACAGAAGCGCCATGCGCGTCATCGCAGGCCAACCTGCCGCTCAAGAACCTCGTCGTCGTAGAGGGCCTGCACTTCGGCGCTGCTGAGCTTGATCAGGGCTTGCTCAAGCTGGGCTCGCTGGGCGGTGGAGGGGTCGACGCTGTAGGCGAGTTGGGCGCGGCTTGCTTCAGCCTCAACTCGAGATCTTTGAAGTTGCGCAGCTTCTCGTCGAGCAGCGCGATCTCTTCCCTCAGCTGCTGTGAGCGCATCCTCGACTCGGCGATCCTCCTCTCGACGTCGGGATCGCGTCGCCAGTTGAGCATCGATAACCACAACCGCCAACGAGGCAAGGATGCAGACGACGCCCCACTGCTGGTTGAGGGAGAACCGGTGGGAGCCGAAGGTGATGTGGTCATAGGAGGAATACAGAGCAATCAAGCCAACCACCAGGCCACCCAGGAGCTGCACCCAGGCCTGGATGTCGAAACCGAGGACGCGCAAGTGTCGATGCAGCAAGTCTGGCGCAACCGCAGCAACCTGGCCGGCCAACTCCACCGACTCGCCCGAGCGCTCCTCAGCACCGAACCCGGCCACAGCAGCCAACGAATCCAACGAGACCAATATTAGTACATCCGTTCGCTGGTCAATCTGGATGGCCTGGGCGAGCTGGTCCACTGCCGCAGGCCTCTGGCCGCCACACCACATCTGGTGTCTTCAACCCCCAATTTCGGCCCTTTGCCGTAAGGGGTTCCGCAGGTCATACTCCCGCGCGAGCCGCGGCAGACAGGAACAACAAAAAAAGGGGGCTGGGCCTCCTGGCACCGCAAGGCGCACCAGCCGCAACGATGGGCCGGGCATGTCATGCCCAACACCCCCCTCGGCCCGCAGGGTGTGCGCAACTCGAACCCGGTGTGTCGCGTCAAATCCGCCGCCCAGCAACGCAAATGCTGCCGCGCCGATCAGTCGTAAGCCGCGCTGGGG
>CAYFMB010000298.1:0-2392 GCA_964344095.1 uncultured Klebsiella sp. | reverse complement strand
TGCTGCAGCGACTGCTCATCGCCGATGTCGGCCAGCACCTGGCCGCACCAGGGCAGCCGCGGCGTGCCGCTGCAGGGCAGCCACAGACCGGCGCGCGCCATGAGTGCCGCCAACCCCAGACTTTTGAGGGTCACGGTCTTGCCGCCGGTGTTGGGACCGGTGATCGCCACCACCCGCAGCTCGGGGGCGACCGTGAGGCTCACCGGCACCACAGGGGCCCCGCCTTCACGGCGCTGCTGCCACAGCAGCAGCGGATGGCGCAGCTCGCGCAGCTCAAAGGGTGTCGCCGGGTCGGCGTTGAGCTCGGGCCGCACCGCCCCGATCCAGGCGGAGTACCGGGCCCGGGACAGGGCAGCATCGAGACGCACCAGCACCTGCTGCAGGGGGGCCAGGGCCTCGGCCTGATCGCCCACCAGCGTGCTGAGCGCGTGCAGCACGGCCTGAACCAGCTCCTGCTCCTGACCCTCGAGCTCGCGGATGCGGTTGCCCAGGCTGATCACCGTCTGGGGCTCAATGAACACCGTGCTGCCCGAAGCCGAGCTGTCGTGCACCAGTCCCGGAAGCTGAGAGGCTGCACCGGCCTTGACCGCCAGCACCGGACGGCCATTGCGCTCGGCAATGACCGTGTCCTGCAACAGCGGCGCATAACGGCGCAGCAACTCCTGCAGACGCTCGCGGCGATCGGCCCGAACCCCCTGCAACTGGCGCCGCACCCCCTCGAGCGGGGCGCTGGCACGATCGGCGACGCGGCCACCCTCCTCAAGGCAGAAGCGCAGCCGCTGCTCGAGCTCGGGCAGGGTGCGCAGCTGGGCGACCAAGGCGCTGGTCTGGGGGCGCAGGTCGGGATCCTCGATCTGCCGCCGCAGTCGCCGTGCCGCAGCCAAGGTTGCGGCCAGCTCAAGCAGGGCCTCACCGCCAGCGGTGCCGCCCTTGGCGCACAGCTGCACCACCGGCTCGATATCGGCGACACCCTGCAGGCTGAGGCCGCCCTCGAGCAGGCCATCGAGGGCCAGCAGTTCGCCGGTCTCGGCGAGCAAGTCCTGGCTGGCCAGGCGATCAGCCGCCAACGGCAGCTGCTCACACCAGCGCCGCCCGGCCGTGGTGCTGGCAAAGCTGGCCAGATGCTGGGCCAGCCGCGGCCACTCCAGCAAGGCGAGGGTCTCGGCAGCTGGATTCACCCGCGGGCTACCACGGATGCCGGGATCGCAGCCTGCCCGGGCACATTCGAAGGGATGCCGGCTGCGGGTTCATACAGCACCTCGAACCAGTTGCCCTCAGGGTCCTGCATGTAGAAGGAGGCGGTGCCATCGCGGTGGTCGTGCACCGGGCCGCAGCGGTGGCCGGAGGCCTCGAGCTGCTGATGCACCGCATCCACCTGGGCGCGTTCGCTCAGGTGAAAGGCGAAATGGGGGCCTGCGGCCTTGTAGTCGGGACTGAGCAGGGCGATGCCATCGCCGGTCTCGGGCGACTGCATGTAGGCCCAGTCGGCGGCGTCCCAGGTCAAGCGCAGGCCCAGGGCGCTGTAAAAGGCCTTAGCCCGCTCCATATCCTGCACCCGAAGGGCCACGTGGCCCAGGCGGCTTACAGCCATCAGCTCACCTCGCGCTGGTTGCATTGACGAGTTCCATTCAAGCGAGCCTGGGGCTCGGGCGGCGCTGCGCTCAGCCCTGGCGCAACCACTGCGCTGCATCGCAGGCGTGATACGTGAGGATCAGGTCGGCACCGGCACGCCTGAAGCTCAACAGCGTCTCGAGCACCACGGCGCGTTCGTCAATCCAGCCGTTTTGGGCGGCCGCCTTGACCATGGCGTACTCACCGCTGACGTTGTACGCGGCGATCGGCAGCTCGGTCTCGCCCCGTAGCCGGTGAATGATGTCGAGATAGGCCAGGCCGGGCTTGACCATGAGGATGTCGGAGCCTTCCTGCTCATCGAGCTGGGCCTCGGTGATGGCCTCACGGGCATTGGCCGGGTCCATCTGATAGGTGCTCTTGTCCTTGGGGATTGGCTTGGAGGCCGCCGCCCGCGGGGCCGAATCCAGCGCTTCGCGGAACGGCCCGTAATAGGCGCTGGCGTACTTGGCCGTGTAGCTGATGATCCCGACGTGCTCGAAACCCTCCTCATCGAGGGCTTCGCGAATGGCACCGACGCGGCCATCCATCATGTCGCTGGGGCCGATCAAATCGGCGCCGGCACGGGCCTGCACCACCGCCTGCTTGCACAGAATCGCCACGGTCTCGTCGTTGAGCACGACACCCTCGTCGCTGACGAGGCCGTCATGGCCGTCGCAGCTGTAGGGATCGAGAGCCACGTCGGTCATGATCGCCATGCCGGGATGCACCTCCTTAAGCCGGCGGATCGCCCGCGGAATCAGGCCGTGCTCGTTGAAGCACT
>CAYFMB010000297.1:0-2435 GCA_964344095.1 uncultured Klebsiella sp. | reverse complement strand
TCTACGGGCTCAACCTGGAGCAGCGCCGTCTGGCAGCCGCCGGATGGCTCACGCTGGTGCCGCTGCCGCCCATGAGCGAGGCCAGCCAGCGGCAGGTACCGGCCCAGGGATCTGATCTGCTGCTCGAAGCCCATCCTGAGCTGCGGCCCTTGACGGCGGCAGCCCGCGGCCAGGCCCTGGCGCTGCTGCGCCGGCAGGCTGCAGTCCCACGCGCGCAGGCAGCCCCCCCACCCGAGACGGGCGTGCTGACGCTGCGGCTTGGGCGACCCACCCAGGTGCAGCTGCAGGTCTCCGGCAGTGTTCGCAGCCAGCTGCAGGCCGGCCCTGGCGAGTTGGTGCTGCCGCTGACGACCCCGCTGCAGTTGCGGCTGGAGCCGGCACCGGCCGATCCCCAGGCGGTGTTGTGGAACGATCTGCCCCTGCTGCCCGAGGGACCGGGGCGCTACCGCTGGCCCCGCCCCGCCCGTGCCGCCATCTCGCCATAGCCCTTGAGTGGGCCATCGAGGCTGGCGATTGGCTGCTGCAGACGCCAGCTCCAGTTGCCACTGGCGGTGCCAGGGGTGTTGAAGCGCGCTTCATCGCCCAGCTCCAGCAGATCCCGCAGGGGCACCACCACCAGATCGGCGCTGCAGCCCAGGGCCAGCTCAGCCAGCTGCCAGCCTGGTGCTTGCACAGGGCAGCCCACCGCGGTTTCGACCCGCTGACGGCTGTCGCCGTCGAGGCTCTGCCACCAGCCCAGGGTGGTCGCATTGTCGTGGGTGCCGGTGTAGACGACCCAGTGGCGGCCTTTGATGTTGCGCGGCAGGTAGGGGTTGGTCGGATCGCCGTCGAAGGCGAACTGGAGGATCTTCATGCCCGGCAGCGCGAAGCCGTCGCGCAGCCATTCGACCCCGCGGGTGATCACTCCCAGGTCTTCGGCAATCAGGGGAAGCCGGCCGTCGGGCAGCAGCAGCCCTTTGCGCAGGCAGGCCAGCCACAGCAGCCCCAGCAGGGGCCAGCCGGGGGAGAGTTTCCAGCGTCCGGTCTCGGCGGTGGGGGCCTGACCCGGCACGCTCCAGAAGGCCTGCATGGCTCTGAAGTGATCCAGCCGCAGCAGGTCAAACAGCTCCAGCTGCCGCAGCAGCCGCTGGATCCACCAGCGGAAACCGGTAGCCCAGTGTCGGCTCCAGCGGTAGGTCGGCGTGCCCCAGAGCTGGCCGGTGCGCGAGAAGTAATCAGGCGGCACCCCGCTTTGCTGCTGCAAGTCGCCGCCGGCTGAGATCGCAAACAGCTCCGGATGGCTCCAGACATCGGCGCTGTCGCGGGCCACGTAAAAGGGCAGATCACCAACCACTTGCACCCTGGCCCTGGTGGCTGCCTGCCTCAGGGCCTGCCATTGGCGCTGCAGGTGCCATTGCAGCAGGGCCTGGGCTTGCAGGGCATCACCCTGCTCCTGATCGAGTTGCTCGAGGGCTTCACGGCGGCGGCGGGCCACGGCGTCTGGCCATGCCCACCAGGGCGCATGGCCGTGCAGTTGTTTGAGCACCGCAAAGCGGCAGTGGTCCCTGAGCCAATGGTTCTGTTGCCGGCGCCACTCGGCAAAGGCCTGCCGCTGTTGGCTGTCGGCCCCCTGCCAGCTGTGCAGCAGCGCAGCCAGCAGCCCCGGGCCTGGTCTGGCATCGCTGCAGTCCATGGCCGTACCGTCGGCCGGCACCCAACCCTCGGCCTGCAGCGCCGCCAGGTCGAGCAGTGCCGGGTTGAGGGCCGAGCCGCTCGGTGAGCTGTAGGGAGAGCCGGTGTCATCGGGAGGGGCCAGGGGCAGCACCTGCCAGACACCGACGTGATGGCGTTGCAGCAGAGCAACCCAGGCGTGGGCTGCTTCACCCAAGCTGCCGCAGGCCTGGGGCCCCGGCAGCGCGGTCACATGCAGCAGGACGCCGGCGCGCTTCACAGGGCGGGGAGCCGGTACCGGCTCACGATCTTGCGGGCAAAGGCGGGAATGTGTCGTTCAGCCATGTCTCCATGGTGGCGCCTGATCCACAAGGCGTTACGGGTGAAGTGGGAATCAATCGAAAATCGTCCGTATTCGAGACCGCGGGGGCCAACGGCGTTGACCACGCAGCCCACCAGCTTGGCCAGCCATAGCGGCAGTTTGACCGCCTTGTCGTAGGCATCGATGCCCTGCTGCACCGCGGCGCGGCGATCGCCCTTGCTGGTCACCGGAGCGGTGTCGAGCTCGTCCTCGACCAGGGCCAGCAACTGGGCCCCCCGCTCGTTGCGCACGGTGATCCATTGGCGGCCAAAGGTGGCGCCCATGTAGCCCACCACCAGATCGGCACCGGCGTTGGTGTAGTCGAAGCAGCTCAGGCAGCTGGGGGCAAACACATCCTTGAGCTTGGGGGTGTCGAGCCCAAAGAAGGGCACGGTCTCCTCGCGCCCATCGCTGTGCCTGAAGT
>CAYFMB010000296.1:0-2439 GCA_964344095.1 uncultured Klebsiella sp. | reverse complement strand
TCTTGGCCACCACGATGCAGCCGGTGGTGTCCTTGTCGAGGCGATGCACAATGCCAGGGCGCATTTCACCGCCGATGCCCGGCAGGTCGGGGCAGTGGTGCAGCAGGCCGTTGACCAGGGTGCCATCCTTGTTGCCCGGCGCCGGGTGCACCGTGAGCCCGGCCGGCTTGTTGAGCACGATCAGGTGCTCGTCCTCAAACAGCACATCGAGCGGGATCTCCTGGGGCACCAGATACTCCAGGGGCTCGGGCGGCGGCATCCACAGCTCGACCACATCGCCTGTGCGCAAGGGCGTCTTGGCCCGGCCGGTGACGCCATTGACCCGCACATAGCCGGCGTCGATGAACTTCTGAATGCGGGCGCGGCTCTGCTCGGGCCGCTGACTCACCAACCAGCGGTCCAGCCGCATCGGCAGCGGCTTCGGGTAACTGAGTGTCAGCAATTCACCCTCGCCCTCGCCAAAGGCGGTCATGAACCAGCCTCCAGAGGCAGACCTGCAGGCTCGGGTAACTCCAGCGCAATCGGCCCTAAACGGGCGCAGCGGTAGTCATCCATCAGCTTGGTAGCCATGCGGGTTGTGTCGCCACTGGTGTGGCGCGCCGCAGCGTCCATGAGCCAGGTTTCGCCGTCAGGACCGCCCGCGTTCAGCCGGCCCAGGGGAATGCCGTAGCGCTGCTGCAGCAGATCGGCCGCCACACCGGCACTGGGGACCTCAGCGAGCTGGTCTAGCAGCTGCACGAAAGCCACGGCCACCGCCTCGCTGTCGTAGGCCGCCTGGCCGATGTCATCGCACAGGGCCAGCCGCAGGGCTGCCCGCTGGTCATCGAGCCTGGGCGGCAACACCCCCGGGGCATCGAGCAGGTCGAGGGCCTGACCCAGCCGCACCCAACGCAGGCTGCGGGTGACGCCGGCGCGGCGCGCGCTGTCGACCACCTTCTGGCGCACCAGCCGATTGATCAAGGCCGACTTGCCCACGTTGGGGAAGCCCAGCATCAATGCCCGCACCGGCCGGGGCTTCATGCCACGGCCAGCCCGCCGAGCATTGAGGGCCTCACCGCTGCGGATCGCCGCCTGTTGCAGCTGCTTGACGCCGGTGCCTGTCTTGGCGTCACACCACCAGATCTGTTGATCCTGACTGCGGAACCAGCTGCTCCAGGCCTCGCGAATCGGAGCGGGCACCATGTCAAGGCGGTTCAGCACCAGCAGGTGCTGCTTGCCGCTGATCCAGCGCTGCAAGCGCGGGTGCCCGGTCGCCAGCGGGATACGGGCATCCCGCACCTCGATCACCAGATCGACCTTGGCCAGTGCCTCATGCAGGGCTTTTTCGGCCTTGGCGATGTGCCCCGGGTACCACTGAATCGCAGGCGAGCGACTGCTCAGAGGCCCCTCGGTCGCACTCATCAGGGCACCACCAGCACCGGGCAGGGTGCCAGCTGAATCACCCGGGCAGCGGTGCTCTGCTGATCGCTGTCGATCGTGATGCCGCGGGTCCCCATCACGATCACATCGGCGTTGATCTCATCGGCCACATCGCCGATCACAAACGCCGGCTTGCCCTCGCGCTCGAGCACCTGACACGACACACCAGCCTGCTCAAAGCGAGCGCGGGCCTGTTCGAGCAGCTGGGCCACCTGAGCCGCATCGTCACCAGGCTCCACCACCGACAGCAGCACCAGTCGGCTGTCGTGCTGCTGAGCCAACTGCAAGGCCACCGCTGCCGTCTCCATGGCCTGGCGGCTCTGGTCGAGAGGGAACAGGACGGTCTGGAACATCGCAGGGTTGGCGCGAAAGCGCCAGGTGCAGGTCGCTAACGCTCAGTCTGAGCCGGGCACCGGCGACCCGCCAGGACTGTTGCGGTCGGGTATCCGCAGGCGGGGAGCTAACCTCCCCCCGCTCGAAGTATCTCTATCACCATGGCGAAGCGATCCCTGGCCAGCCTCAGTGCCACTGACCTGCGCGGCAAGCGCGTGCTGGTTCGGGTCGACTTCAACGTGCCCCTGAACGATGCCGGCGCCATCACCGATGACACCCGCATCCGCGCCGCCCTGCCCACGATCAACGACCTCACCGGCAAGGGCGCCAAGGTGATCCTCTCGGCCCACTTCGGCCGTCCCAAGGGCCAGGTCAATGAGTCGATGCGCCTCACCCCCGTGGCCGCCCGCCTGGGCGAGCTGCTGGGCAAGAGCGTGACCAAGACCGACAGCTGCATCGGCCCCGACGCCGAAGCCAAGGTGGCTGCCATGGCCGAAGGCGATGTGGTGCTGCTCGAGAACGTGCGCTTCTTCGCTGAAGAAGAAAAGAACGAGCCCGGCTTTGCTGCCGAGCTGGCCAAGCTGGCCGATGTGTACGTGAACGACGCCTTTGGCGCCGCCCACCGCGCCCATGCCTCGACCGAGGGCGTGACCAAGCACCTGCGCCCCAGCGTCGCCGGCTACCTCA
>CAYFMB010000295.1:0-2445 GCA_964344095.1 uncultured Klebsiella sp. | reverse complement strand
ACGGCAGGAGCCATGGAGGGGGCAGACACGGCAATCAAGCGGCAGTTGGCGATCCTAGGTGGCGCCTGCAAACGAGCTGTTCTGCCTAGGGTTGCGCCATGAATTCCAGCAATGCCCCCAACCCCGAGGCCGCCGGCGAGCTGCTCGACGGACTGCTGGGTTCGCTGCTGGGCGATTTTCGTTTCTGGATCGAGCGCGGCAGGGTTCTGCTGGCCCACTGCCCCGAGCACGTGATGCCCGCTGAGGCGCGCGCGCAGCTGGCTGACCAGCTGGAACAGGCCAGCCGCGAGCTGAGCGCAGCCACCAGTCTGCGCCAGGCCGCCCCCAGCCCGATGGCTCTGGAGATGGCCACCCTGGCCCCCTGGCATCGCCTGGTCTTGGAGGTGTGGGGTCTTTCAGCCAGGCTGCGCCTAGCGCAGGTGCCCCTGCCGGATCTGCCGCCGCTGCCGGATCGACCTGTACAGGGAGAACCCTGAGGTCTCAGCCCAGCAGGCCCGCCAGCTGGCTGCGGTAGAAGCGCAGAAGATCGTCATCGCGCCTGACCGGCTGGCCGTAATGGCTGCCGCCACTGGCCTCCGGCAGGGAGGCCCACTCTGGCGCCAACCTGGCAAGAACATGGCGATCGAGGCCACCTTGATCGACAGCGGCGAGGGCGCCGCGGCGCTCCACCAGGTAGAGGGCCGCCTGATCCTGACTGGTGGGGCTGAAATCGCGAAGACGCAGCTGCGACGCCGCCTCCTTCCAGGTACCCGGCAGAAACTGATAGGCACCGGCTGCAGCGCTGCTGTAGCGACGCTGCACGGTGATCTCGGGGTGATGGCTGAGATCGGCGAAGCGTTCACCGCCATAAAGCAGGCGATAACCCTCAACGCTGCCGCCGCGCCAGGTGCCTTCGGCGTAGCGGATGGTGTTGAGCAATGCCCGTCGCTGCGGCGTGATGGCGTAAAGCCCCCGGGCCTGTCCGGCCCAACGCACGGCTCCCTGGCTGGCAGCCAGTTGAGGCAGCAGCAGCAGACACAGCAACGGGCGCAGCAGCGGTCTCAGACAACACCGGCAGGGTTCGAGCGACCCTGATCAACCGCGGGGGCACAACACCAGCACCGTGCCAGAGGGGTAGACAGAGGACCCTTCGCCATGCTCGCGCCTCCAAAGGCAGCGCGAGTCTCAACAGAGAAGACGAGATCGCAACATCTGCTGGCCTCGATCGATCAGACCAGCTGATCGATCAGTGCCGCACGCATCATGCGATTGGGGACGGAGGCAAAAAGCCCAGGGCATCGCGGACCCGCAGCAACGTGGCTTCCGCCACAGCAGCAGCCCGCTGACGCCCCTGCTGAAGAACGGCATGCAACAAGGTGGGATCTGCCCGCAGCTCGCTGTAACGCTGCTGAATGGGCCTGAGCGCCTCGACCGCCGCCTCAGCCAACAGGGGTTTGAACTGACCCCAGCCCATCTGGGCGCAGTCGGCAGAAGCCTTCTCGGGGCTCAGGCCGGCCAGCAGGGCATAGAGCCCCAGCAGGTTGTCGGCTTCGGGCCGCTCCGGGTTGCCGAACTCCAGCCCCATCACCGGGTCGGTCTTGGCGCGCTTGATCTTCTTGCTGATCAGCTCAGGCGGATCGAGCAGGTTGATGCGCGAGCCCTCGTTGGGATCGCTCTTGCTCATCTTGCTGCTGCCATCGGTGAGGCTCATGACCCTGGCCCCCTGCTTGAGGATCAGGGGCTCGGGCACCCGCAGGATCGGGATGGGTTCGCCAGCGGCATCCTTTGGGGCAAAACGGGCGTTGATGCGCTGTTGGGCGATGTCGCGAGCCAGCTCCAGGTGTTGCTTCTGGTCTTCGCCAACAGGGACCCGATCAGCGTCATACAAAAGGATGTCCGCCGCCATCAGCACCGGGTAGTCGAGCAGTCCAACCGAGACGTTGTCGCCCTGCTTGATCGCCTTCTCCTTGAACTGGATCATGCGCTCAAGCCAGTTGAGCGGCGTCACACAATTGAGCAACCAGGCCAGCTCGCTGTGGGCCGAAACCTGGCTCTGCACGAACACCGTTGAGCGGGCGGGGTCAATGCCACAGGCCAGGTAGAGCGCGGCGGTGCTCAGGGTGTCCTCGGCCAGGCGTGCCGGGTCGTGGGGCACGGTGATGGCATGCAGGTCGACGACACAGAAAAAGGTGTCGTGGCTGTCTTGCAGATCGACCCAATTGCGGATCGCTCCCAGCCAGTTGCCGAGGTGCAGCGAGCCGGTGGGCTGCACCCCCGAAAGAACCCTTGGCCTGGCCATCTCGCCTCCTGCCCTCACTCGGCAGCGGTCTCCGCCGCTGCGTCGGCCGAAACCTCGGCAGCGGCGATCTCGGCTTCGGCGGCAGGGGCTTCAGCAGAGACGTCGACCTCGGCGGCTGAGGCCTCAGCCGGAGCCTCTTCAACCGGAGCAGCGGGAGCCGGACGGCT
>CAYFMB010000294.1:0-2466 GCA_964344095.1 uncultured Klebsiella sp. | reverse complement strand
CGCTCCAGAGCATCGATGTTGCCGGTCAGGGTGTAGCGCTCGAGGGCCCGGGCCCGGGCGCGGCGGCCCAACTCTGCGGTCAGAACCGGCTGGTCGCGCAGCACCGGCAACAGGGTGCGCAGCTGGGTGGTAACACCCTGGGTGCTGATCACAATGCCGGCACCGCCGTCGAGGGCTTCGCCATCGGCGCCGGCGTCGGTGGCGACGCAGGCGCTGCCGGCCGCCATGGCCTCGAGTAGCGCCAGCGACAGGCCCTCCACCAGCGAAGGCAGCAGGAACACTTCGGCCAGCTGCTGAAAGGCAACGCGGCGCTCAAGGCTGGGTTCGTAGCCCCACCAGATCACGCCGGCTTCCTCGCCGATGGTCTGCTGCAGCGGCGAGCGAGCTGGTCCGTCGCCCACGATCACCAGCACACAGCCGGCGGGGCGCACGAGGCGCCAGGCCTTGAGCAGAGCTTCCACGTTCTTCTCCGTGGCGACCCGGCCCATGTAGAGAAACACCCGTTGGCCGGCAAAGCGCCGCCGCAGCTCGGCTAGCTCAGGGCTGTCGCTGCTGGGGTGACCGGGGCGCCACAGGGTGGTGTCGACGCCGTTGGGGATCACCGCAAGTCGATCCGCCGGCACGCCAAGCCGTTGCAGCACCTCGGCCTGGATGTCGGAGAACACGATCACCCGGTCGTAGCGCGCCAGGGAGGGGGCATAGAGCTGGTAGGTCAGCTGCTGGGTGCCCGCCGTCAGGTTGCGCAGGCTGGCATCAAATGGCGGATGGAAGGTCGCCACCAGCGGTAGCCCCAGCTGCTGGCACAGATCGGGCAACAGAAAGTCGAGTGGGGACAGCGTCAGGCTGGCGTGGACCAGGTCGGGCCGCAGTCGTTCCAATGAGGCGCGAAGCTCTCGCTGGGCCCCCAACGAGGGAATCGTGTACACCTGGCCCTTGACCAGATAGGGCAGGGCAACTTCAGGATTCGCGTCCGAGTCAGGAGCGCTCAGTTCAGCGGTTCCTTCGAGCCGTTCGTTGCCGGTGAGGCGCCCCAGGCTGGCGGCAGGGGTGTCGAAGTGGATGAAACTGATGCCATGACCGCGGCTGCGCAGTGCATGGGTCGTGGTCAGCCCGTAGGTGACGTTGCCGCAGAACGGTGACTTCTTGCCCAGCCAGGCAATGTGTGCCACCGAAGGTTCTGCAGACGCAGTGACGCTAACAGCGTTCGCCACGAACCACCGCCAACCAGGGGCGCTCCAGCAGGGCAGCCGTCAGGGTCAGGGCTGCCAGAACCCACAGCACCGGCAGTAGGCCCCAGCGACTCACCACGGTGCCAGCCAGCACCAGAGGCAGGCTCAGGGCCACGTTGATCAGATTGTTCTGCAGGCCAAACACCTTGCCGCGCATGGCCTCGGGGGTGTCCTCCTGGATTGTGGTCTGAGCCGGAATCGCCAGCAGAGCTGCGCCAACCCCCAGTAGCGCACAGAGGGTGAGTGTGAACGGCAGATTGCCGCGTAGTTGTCCCAGCAGCACCAGGGTCCAGGACATGGTGCCCAGGCCGGCGGCGGCCAGGCGGCGGCGGTTGAGGCCGCTGCCCAGCTGGGCCACCAGCACAGCACCCAAGGCGAGGCCGATACCGCTCATGGCCAGCAGGGTGCCGAACTGGGTCGGTCCAAGCGCGGGGATCAGTGAGGCGAGACTGATGGCCAGCACGTACAGCGCCGCAAGAAGGCTGTAGAGCAGCACCAATTGGGCCATGGCGTTGCGCACGCTGGGGCGGCTGCGCAGCACGGTGACGCCTTCGCCGATCTCCTGCCAGAGGCTGATGCTGCGATCGTGATAGGGCGTTTCTTGCAGCTGAATGCGGCTGATGGCCAGAGCCGCCAGGCCGTAACAGAGGGGCAGCAGGATGAACTCGCCGCCGGGGATGCCGGCGCGTCCCAGCAGCGCCTCCAGCAACCGCAGGATCGGATCCCCTAGGGCAAAGCCCACAATTGTGGCGGCCATGCTGGTGGCCTGATACAGCGAATTGGCGGCCAGCAGCAGCTCACCGGGCACGAGCAGCGGGATCGCCGCCTGCTCGGCCGGCGCAAAAAATTGGGTCAGCACCGACTCCAGAAACGTCATCAGCACCAGACCCCAGTAACCCCAGCTCAGCCCCAGCCACTGCGGCCCGGGAAGCAGGCATAGCGGGGCGAGCAGAACAAGCAGGGCCCGCAGACCGTTGGAGGCCACCATGACGCTGCGCTTGGGCCAGCGGTCGGCCCAGACCCCGGCCACGGTGCCCAGCACAATCGCTGGAATCGTGTTGGCCACATAGATGCCCGTGGCCAGAAGGGTGATCACCTGGGCGCGGCTCTCCAAGTCGACGCGCATGGCGGCGGCGGCTTCGGCCAGCGCAGGATTGCTGGCCGGTGTTTCACTCACCCACACCTGGGCGATCAGAAACACCATCAACACGATGTAGAACTTGTCGGCCAGCTGCGA
>CAYFMB010000293.1:0-2490 GCA_964344095.1 uncultured Klebsiella sp. | reverse complement strand
AAACCGCTAACCTATCACATCGGTCAAGGCCCGATGCCGAGGGAAGCCTGTTTCAGCCCAGCAGGGCTTCGATGCGGGCGGCGATCGCTTCAATGCTGCCCTGGGCGTCGACCGCTGCCAGCAGCCCGCGTTCGCGGTAATAGGCGATCAGAGGGGCCGTCTGCTCGCGGTACACCTCGAGCCGGTGGCGAATCACCTCGGCGTTGTCGTCGTCTCGGCCGCGGCCCAGGAGGCGCTGCATCAGCAGATCGTCGTCGAGCTCCATCAGCACCACCAGTTCGATCGGCTGGTCGAGCTCGTTGAGCAGGGCTTCGAGCGCCTCGGCCTGGGCCAGGTTGCGGGGAAAGCCATCGAGCAGCCAGCCTGCAGGGCCTGCTTCACCGCGGCTGAGGCTTGCCGCTTGCTGCTCCAGGCGGCTGCGGACGATCGCCAGCACCAGGGCATCGCTCACCAGTTCGCCCCGGGCCATGACGGCGGCCGCTTCTTGACCCAGAGGGCTCTGGGCAGCCACTTCGGCCCGCAGCAGGTCACCGGTTGAGAGGTGCAGCAGTGATTGGCCCTGGGCCAGTTGCTGTGCCTGGGTTCCCTTGCCGGCGCCGGGGGGGCCGAGGAACAGGAGGCGTTGTTTGGTCACGGATCGAACGGCAATCGGGCAGAAAGAGAGAACGGTTGTGCGCCCAGGGGACGCTTAGAGCGGGGGGAGTGGCCGAATCACTGGCGCACCATGCCCTCGTAGCGCTGGGAGATCACGTAGGTCTGTACTTGCTTGGCGGTGTCGATGGCGACCCCCACCAAAATGAGCAGCGATGTGGCTCCCAGACCCTGAAAGGTGCGCACCTGGGTGGCACCCTCCACGGCCGATGGAACGATGGCCACCGCTCCAAGGAACAGGCCCCCGAGCAGGGTAAGGCGATTTTGCACGGCGCCCAGGTACTTGGCCGTGGCCGAGCCCGGCCTCACGCCGGGAATGGCCACACCGCTGCGTTTGAGGTTGGTGGCGATGTCGACGGGATTGACCGTCAGCGATGCATAGAAATAGGAGAAGCCGCAGATCAAGGCGAAATACACCAGGGCATAGAGCCAGGGGGTGCTGCTGTTGGGGTTGAGGGCGCTGGCGGCCTTGATCAACCAGGGGGCGCCAGTGATGTTGGCGATCGTCAGCGGCAGAAACACCACAGCTGAGGCAAAGATGATCGGCATCACGCCGCCGGCATTGAGCTTGAGCGGCAGGTAGCTCTGCCGCGCAGCCAGCAGGTTGGCTCCCCCAACCTGACGTTTGGCGCTCACGATCGGAATGCGGCGGTTGCCCTCCTGCACAAAGATGATCCCGACGATGGTGACCAGAAACACGGCCGCCAGCACGACGATGCCGCCCACGGTGCTGCGGTCTCCGCTCTGAGCCAGCTCAATGGTGGAGCCCAGGGCCTTGGGCAGGGTCGCAACGATGTTGACAAAGATCACCAGAGAAGCGCCCTGGCCGATGCCGCGCTCGGTGATCACCTCACTGATCCACATCACCACCATCGAACCGGTGACCAGCGCCAGGGCGGTCTGAATCACGAACACCACTTCCGATGTGCCGGCTGTGGCGTACTGGCGCAGGATCATGGCGAACACGGTGCTCTGCAGCACGCCCCAGCCCAAAGCCACGTAGCGGGTCAGCTGGGCGATCTTGCGGCGGCCTGCTTCGCCTTCGTTCTTCTGCAACTCCTCGAGCTGCGGAAGCGCCGCCGTTAGCAGCTGAATGATGATTGAGGCGTTGATGAACGGCAGGATCCCCAGGGCGAACACTCCAACGGTCGAGAGGCCGCCGCCGGTGAAGATGTCGAGGAAGCCGATCAACTGGCCGCCACGCTGCAGAAAGTCCTGAAAAGCGACCCGGTCGATCCCCGGCATGGGGATGTAGATCCCCAGGCGCACGAGCAGCAGCAGACCCAGGGTGGTCAGCACCCGCTGGCGCAGTCCGGTGGATTGAATCAGCTGGCCGAAGATTTCCCCGGCGCTGGGGTTGCGCCCCCGGCTGACAAGCATGGTGTTCGCGAATGAGGGAGTGGTCTGGGGCAGAAGCTTCTGCTGTGGCAGTTGGCTGCTGCTGTTGCCCAGGTTTGTTTGGGCGGCGGCAGGCAAAAAAAGCCGCCTGCCGGACGAGAGGACCAGCAGACGGCTACGACCTTAGTGCGGCAGAACGACGCCAGGTCAGTCGGTGATCTCGCAGCTGCCGCCGGCAGCCTCGATCTTGGCGCGGGCGCTGGCGGTGAAGGCAGCCGCCTGCACGGTCAATTTCACCTTGAGGTCACCGGTTCCCAAGATCTTGAGCGGATGCTTGGGGCTGGTGACGATGCCGTCCTTGACCAGAGAGTCGAGGTTGACGGTGCTGCCGGCCTTGAGCTCTGCCAGTTTGGCCACGTTCACCACAGTGAACGCCTTGGGGTTCACCAGGGGGAAGTGCTTGAGCTTGGGCACCCGGCGATACAGGGGCATCTGGCCACC
>CAYFMB010000292.1:0-2502 GCA_964344095.1 uncultured Klebsiella sp. | reverse complement strand
CCGCTGCCAGCGGTGGCGATGACTGGCCCGATGATGCCTCCTTCAGCGTGCACCGCTGGCAGCGGCAGGCCCCTCTTCAGCAGGCCCGTGATCAGCAAGACCCTGGTGCCGCCATGGTCCAACCCGATGATCAGCAGCCCCGCGGACGCAATGCAGCTGATCGACCTCTGCCTCGTTCATCGCGGCGGCGCTGAGGTCGCCTGGCCTGCTTCAGGGTTTCAGGCGCCGATGCGGAAGCGGCAGCCCCGCCGCTCCAGTTCATTGTTGACGGCGTGGCGCAGTTGCCGTGGCACATCTTCGGCCATCTCCTGGGCCGAGGTGCTGATGGCGGGCTGGCCGTGGTCGAGATCATCCAGCAGGTCGGCCCAGAGGTTGATCTGGCGTTTTGGCGTGTGCTTGTCAGGAGGTGGCGACATGGAACGTGTTCCGCTGAGTCCAGTCTGGCTGCAGCACAACTGCCGTCAATCCGTCAAGTCTTGCCTGCATCAACACGTAACTGTTGTTGCAAGCTGAAATATTTATGGACAGGCGGGGCCCAGCCAGTGTTCGAGGGCGGGCGAGAACACCTCGCGAATCACGGTTAAAGGCTGCCCTCCCCGAAAGAAGCGATAGTGCCGGCTCCAGAAGGGACCGCTGTGGCCAAAGCGCGCGCTGAGCCAGTCGGCGTTCACCTGGGCCAGGCCATCGACTTCACGAAACAACTCGGCGCGATGACTGGTCAGGCTGCGCCAGATTGGCTGTTCGCGTTCCTGCAGGTGCAGGCGCGCAGCGTCTTCATTCCACCAGCTCTCGGCCCAGGCCAGGGTCTGGCTGCCGCAGTGCAGCCACACCTGGCGGCGCAGCAGGGGCGTGCTGAGCTCATGAATCTCGAGTGGGGCGCTGCGGTCGGGGTCGGGATCGCTGGTCATGGCGATCAGCTCCACAGTCACCGGAAAGCCGCTGAGCAATTCCAGGTGACGCGTTGGGCTGCCATCGCCCAGGAGCAGCAGGCGCCAGGCGCCGCTGAGGCCCGCGCCGGCACTGCCGCTGACCACGGTCTGGAACGGCGCCTGCCAGAGCACCTGGGGGGATGGCTGCAAGGCCGTCAGCGGTAACCCCATGCCACAGCATGCGTGTGGCCCTGCACCCTAGGGGGCTGGGCTCAAAAACCGCTGCTGATGCTGATGCGGCGCAGCTGACCACCCCGTTCGATCACCGCGCTGTCGCCACTGGCCGAGCGCAGGCGCCAGCCGCTGCCGGCAATGCTTTCGCCGACGCTGGCGTTGGTGGAGGTGCCGCCGATCTGGAAGATGGCCGAGCCGCTGCGGCCGGGGATCTGCACGATCCCCACCAGCTGGGGCAGTCCCTCAGCGCCTGTGCTGCTGCTCGCGGGGCTGGATCCAGCGTTGGCTGGCGGAGCCGGTTGGGTGATCGCCCCGCTCATGGGCACCCGCAGCACATCGGCCGCGGGCGCGCTGGCGGCAGGCAATTGCGCCAGCTCCTCCATCCACGGTTCGTTGGGTGGCGGTGGTGGCAACGCGTCTGCGCTCGGGGCGCTGCTCTGGGCAGGACTGTTGCTGCCGGGGCCCATGGCGCGCAGCCGCTCCAGCAGCACCAGGTTGCGCTCCTGGCGCAGGGCCTGCTGCTGGTTGCTCCAGAAGGCGGTGATCAAGAGGGTCACCAGCGCGGCGCTCAGACCGGCGGCCGCCACACTGATCGGCACCAGCTCGGGGCGCCGCTGCAGCAGGGCGGCCAGGGCATGGCCCGAGCGCTGTCGTGGCTGCTGTGATTGAGCTCGGGTAGGCGCTGGCCGGCTGGGCTGTGGCGCGGCGGCCGGCTCGATGACCTCAACTTCGATCGGTGCATCGGCGCTGAACACCCGGTTCAGCATCTGTTCGGCCTTGAGCTCCCAATAAGCCCTGGAGGTGGGGATGCCGCGGGAGGCGCTCAACGTGCTGCGGCTGCAGGCGAAGGCACGGTATCGCGGTTGCGCAGTTCGAGCCAGAGCAGCAGCGCATTTGCATCGGCAGGGCTCACGCCGGGGATGCGCGACGCCTGGCCCAGGGTGGCGGGCTGCACGGCGGCCAGCTTTTCGCGGGCTTCGCGTGAGAGCGTGCCGATGGCGCCGTAGTCGATACCCGCTGGCAGGGGGCGCTGCTCTTGGCGGCGCAGCTGGTTGATCTGTTGCTGCTGGCGCTCGAGATAGCCGCTGTACTTGATGTCGATCTCGGCCCCTTCGCGCACGTCGCGGCCGAGCTCGGCCGCCGCCAGCCCGTGGCGCACCAGATCGTCGCTGTGAAATCTGGGTCGGCGCAGCAGGTCAGCCAACAGGATCGAGCCCTTGATCGGTGCACCGGTCTCGGCTTCCACCGCCGGCGCCGTCGGGTCACTCACCTTGAGCCGCACGGTTTCGAGTCGGTGTTTTTCGGCGGCAATCGCCGCTTGCTTCTGCTCGTAGATGGCCCAGCGGCGCTCATCGATCAACCCCAGCTCCCGGCCTAGAGGCGTCAGGCGGCGGTCGGC
>CAYFMB010000291.1:0-2510 GCA_964344095.1 uncultured Klebsiella sp. | reverse complement strand
CCTTCAGCCCATCGACCAGCAGGCTCTCGAGCACAAACAGGGCCGGCTGGGTGTTGCGCGTGTCGTTGAGGTCGCCTTCGCCTGCGCAGATCGCTAACAGGTCGCGGCCCAGCAGGGCGCTGGCGCTTTCAAAGCGCTCGCGGGCACCGGGCACATCGAGCACAGCGGCGGCCATGCCGACCTTTTGCGATCCCTGACCGGGAAACACCCAGGCACTGCCCATGGACCCTCGCTGCTGTTGTGGCAGGAGATTACGGCCCAGACCTGTTGGCTTCAGCCTTGGGGGCCGCTCCAGCGCAGCAGGGCCGCCCCCCAGCTGAGGCCGGCGCCGAAGCCGCTGCTGGCCAGCAGGTGGCCGCTCTGCACCCGACCATCGCGCACGGCTTCGTCGAGCATCAGCGGAATGGTTGCTGCTGAGGTGTTGCCGTAGTGGGCCAGGTTGCTGAGCACCTGCTCGTGGGGTACGGCAAAGCGATCGGCCACCGCATCGAGGATGCGTTGGTTGGCTTGGTGCAGCAGCAGCCAGTCCAGCTGGTTGGCGCTGGTCCCGGTGGCGTCGAGCAGGTCCGCCAGGATCTGCGGCACCTCCCGCACCGCAAATTTGTAGACCTCCTGCCCATTCATCTGAATCGGTGCAAAGCCGCCCTGCTGGGCGCTCACCCCGCTCAGCAACGGGTTGCGTGTGTCGGTTTGGGCCAGGGTGAGGCAGGCGTTGCGGCTGCCGTCGCTGCGCATGCGAAAGCCCAAGAGGCCGTTCTGCTCTGGTGGGCAGGCCTCGATGGCCACGGCGGCAGCCCCATCGCCGAACAGCACACAGGTGCGTCGGTCGTCCCAGTCGACCCAGCGGCTCAGCTGGTCGGCGCCGATGACCAGCGCCCGTCGCATCGCGCCGGTGGCCAGGTACTGGCTGGCGGTGATCAGGGCAAACAGAAAGCCGCTGCAGGCTGCGGTCAGGTCAAAGGCGACGGCGTTGCGGGCCCCTAGGGCCGCCTGAATGCGGGGCGCCGTGCCAAACAGGTCGTCCGGACTGGACGTGGCCAGCACGATCAGGTCGACCTGATCGGCGCTCCAGCCGGCATGGTCCAGGCAGGACTGGGCGGCGCGGGCGGCAAGCTCAGTCAGACCCTCATCCGGGCCGGCGATGCGGCGCGCGGCGATGCCGGTGCGGGTGCGAATCCACTCGTCGTTGGTGTCGACCCGTGCGCTCAGATCGCTGTTGCTGACGCTGGAGGCCGGTACGGCGCTGCCGCTGCCCACCAGGGCCATGCCGCGGGGGGCCTGGAGCAGGGATCCGCTTGCCGGCGCGCTCACAGGGAAACCGCGGTTGGGCTCAGTCAACCACAGGCGCTTCAGCTCAGGGCGTGGAGGTTCTCCATGACGCCGTGGCTGGCGGCCGAGTGGGCCAGGCGCAGGGCGCTCAGCACCGACAGGGCCTTGCTGCTGCCATGGCCGATCACACAGACGCCATCGACCCCCAGCAGCAGGGCGCCGCCGTGCTCGGCGTGGTCGAGGCGTTTTTTGATGCGGCGCAGGTTGCCGATCAGAAAGGCTGAACCCACCTTGCCGCGGCGGCCCCGGGGCAGTTCGGCCTTGATCACATCGAGCAGCACGCTGCCGACGCTCTCGAGGAACTTGAGCAGCACGTTGCCGGTGTAGCCGTCGCAGACCACGACATCGAACTCTCCGGAGAGGATGTCGCGCCCTTCGCAGTTGCCGGCAAAGTGGAACCGCTGATCAGCGCTCAGCAGCGGATGGGTGCGCAGGCAGAGGTCGTTGCCCTTGCATTCCTCTTCGCCGATGTTGACCAGGCCAACACGGGGTTGGGTCACCTGCAGCACGTCGCGGCTGTAGATGCTGCCCAATAGGGCCCATTGCTGCAGCCACTCCGGCTTGCAGTCCATGTTGGCGCCCACATCGAGCACCAACACCTGCTGTTCGGGGTCCTTGGTGGGGAACAGGGCGCCGATGGCGGGCCGGTCGACTTGCTTGAGCCGACCCAGCCGAAAGATGGCTGAGGCCATCACCGCCCCCGAGTTGCCGGCTGAATAGACGGCCATGGCCTGGCCTTGCTTGACCAGGTCCATGGCCATGTTGATGCTCGCGTCGCGCTTGCGGCGCACCACGGTCGCTTCTTCGTCCATGCCGACCGAGGGCCCGCTGGGGACCAGTTCGATCAGGCCCCGTTCCAGGGCTGCGTTGAGCGGCTCCTGCAGCTCCATGGCGCTGACGGCAGCCTGCAGGGGTTCGGTTTCGGCGACGAAGCGGACCCGCAGTGGCAGGCGTTCGACGGCCTGCAGGCAGCCTTCCAGGATCGGACCTGGGGCGTGATCACCGCCCATGCCGTCGACGGCAACCCAGAGGCGATCGGCGTCATTGATGGGGTTGTCTTCTCCGGGGCCTCCTAGGCCGCGCTGCAGCCGCCGCAAAGGGTCAAACACCAGGGGCTCCAGCACGGAACCGGCCACGGTGCCTGCTCCGGAGACGACCGATCCCGCCATCGAGCCGGCTCC
>CAYFMB010000290.1:0-2510 GCA_964344095.1 uncultured Klebsiella sp. | reverse complement strand
TGGCCATGGTCGATGCGGCGATCGGCGGCAAGACCGGGGTCAACCACCCCGGTGGCAAAAACCTGATCGGCGCCTTTCACCAGCCGCGCTTGGTGTTGATTGACCCCGCCGTGCTGGCCACCCTGCCGGAGCGGGAGTTCCGCGCCGGCATGGCCGAGGTGATCAAGTACGGCGTCATCAACGACGCGCCGCTGTTTGCCGATCTGGAGGCCGCCGCTGGGCGCGACCCCGCCGCCGGCCTGGCAAGCATGGCGGCCGTGGGCCCAGAGCTGCTGCAAACCCTGCTCGAGCGTTCAGCCGGTGCCAAGGCCCGGGTGGTGGCCGCCGATGAGCGCGAAGGCGGCCTGCGGGCGATCCTCAACTACGGCCACACCCTCGGCCACGTGGTCGAGGCCCTGTGCGGCTACGGCACCTACCTGCACGGCGAGGCGGTTGGCCTGGGCATGCTGGCCGCCGGCCAGATTGCTGTCGCCATGGGCCTGTGGAGCCCCCAGGACCAGGCGCGCCAGCGGGCCCTGATCGCCGCCGCAGGATTGCCGCTGCAGATGCCGGCCCTCGAGGGAGCTGCGGTGCTCGAATGCCTGCAGGGCGACAAAAAGGTGCGCAGCGGCACAGTGCGCTTCGTGCTGCCCACCGCCATCGGCAGGGTCGAGATCCGCGATGACGTGGACGCGGCGACGATCACCGCGGTCATGGCTCAGCTGGCAGAGCTTGGCCCTAGCTGAGGTTGGCCCTGGCTGAGGTTGGTCCTGTTTGAGGTTGGACCACTGTTCTGAACACCATTCCCACAAATGACCATGGTCATGACCATGGTCTTGTCTGCATGGGGCTGATCCAGTAAGGAGCGGATCCAGCAAGGAACCCATGAGCCACAGGCTGCTTGGGCTGATGCCGCTGCCAGGGGCTCAACGGTTGCGCGGCGGATGGCCATCGCCCTGCAGCAACTGCCGCTCCCAGCGGTTGAGCTGGCGCAGCACCAAACCACTGGCGATCAGCACCACCACCAAGGTGAGCTTCACAGGCATCAGCAGGGGCAGGGACGCCAGCACCACATCGGCGACCATCACCACCAGCACGAGCGGGCGCAGCGCACGCATGCGCCGCAGCGCTCCTGAGCAGGCGCGGCAGTGACGGGTGTGGGCCTGCCAGCGCTCCAGCAAGGGCTCGTTGCGCTGCCGCGGCGGCAACGGCTGGCCGGGGAAGGGAACACCGGCCACCTCGCGCACCCAGCGGTAGAAACCCCTGACGTACACGTCAGCGCTGGTGGGTAGATAACAGGCCTGCTCAAAGCGATCGCTGCCGCCGCGCGCTGCCAGGGCGCGCTCCTGCCCGTGCAGAAAGATCTGGTCGTCCTCGAGCACGGTGTGGTTGCCGATGTGCTGCAGCCACTTGGGCCTGAGCCCCACCAGCAGCCTCGGCACCGCTGAGCTGAACTGGAACGGAAAGCGGGCAAAGATGCGGCACTCGCCATGTCGGATCGGCGTGGCGTAGACCACGGTGAGGATGCGACCAAACCCCTTAGCGGTGAGGTCATGCCACATCAGACAGGGCCCCACAAACGTGGTGTGTTGCGTGCCCAGGCGCCCCTTGCGCGGGCCCTCCGGCCACAGGGCGGTGAAGCCCTCGGGCCCAAAACTGGTGAGTTGGGCCTCGACCGGCGCCGCGTTCTCGCGGCGGCCCACGGTGCGGTGGTGGGTAAATGGCACGTGGCTGACATCGAGCACGTTCTCGAGCACCGTCAGCGCATCCATCGGCAGATCGCGAAAGGTGCCCTGCACCAGCCAGCCCGGCTCTTCGAGCGGCGGCACCAGCGGCAACGGCACGGCGGCGGCCGCGGCGGGGTCACCGGCAAACACAAACAACAGCCCCTGGGCCTGGGCCGTGGCAAAGCTCTGGCAGCGGGAGCGGGGGCTGGTGCAAGCGACCTGCTGCTGCTCAGCACTGGCCTGGGGCAGGGCGGTGCACTGGCCGCTGCCGTCAAAACTCCAGCCGTGATAGGGGCACTCCAGCTCACCGCGGGCGTTGAGGCGACCGTCGCTCAACGGCACCAGCCGGTGCGGGCAGAGATCGGCAAAGGCACGCCATTGGCCGCTGGCGGCCTCAAACCACAGCACCAGATCGGTGCCCAGCAGGGTGAACGGGGTGGGCCGGCGCCGGTCCAGATCGTCGAGATACGCCACCGGATACCAGCGCTGCTGCCAGTGCTGCTGCCAGCGCTCCGGGTCGGGGGTGGTGGCCACTGTGACCGGGTTCACCATTGCGCTGCATCCATGCCGGAGTGCTGCCAGCCTGGCGCCCAGGACGCCGCCCCTGCGCCATGGCCCTGATTCGCCGCGATAGCCCCTACCCCCACTGGGAGTTTGTGGGCTCCACTCCTGATGCCCAAGACGATGCAGACAGCGCCGATCTGCTGCGAATCGTGCCCGACCGCGGCGGGTTGGTGACGGGCTGGCGCTGCAGTGGCGCGGAGATGCTTTATTTCGATGCCGAACGCTTTGCCGATCCCACCA
>CAYFMB010000289.1:0-2532 GCA_964344095.1 uncultured Klebsiella sp. | reverse complement strand
TGGGCCAGTGCGGCAGACGAGGCGGCCTTTGCCGACCTATGAGCAGTCTTGCCCCCTTTACGTTGGTGAGGGTGCCGTTTCCGTTCAGCGATCGCAGCGCCCAGAAGCGGCGGCCCGCTCTGGTGTTGTCGCAAGCCACGTTTCAGCAGCGCAGTGGTCATCTGCTGCTGGCCATGGTCACCTCAGCCAACCAGTCGAGCTGGCCGCTGGACTGGCTCATCCAAGAGCCCGAGCCGGCTGGTCTGAGACAACCCTGTCTGGTGCGGATGAAGCTGTTCACCCTCGATGAGCGCCTGTTGCTTGGACAGCTGGGTGACCTGAGTGACACCGACCAACACGGGGTCAGCCAACGGCTGAAGGCGTTGCTGCCAGCGCTGCAGTCAGAGCCGGGCTGAAGCCTCAGCCCTGCAGCCCATTGAGGGCTGCCGCCACGACGCGATGGTCGCTGTCCTGTTGCAGGCGCACCAACTCGGCGCGGGCCTCGGCTGCCAGGTCGGGGGTCAAGCCAGTGGCAGGGGCCGCCGCCGAGCGCAGGCTGACATCAGCCACCAGACGGCCCAGGATCTCGGCGCCGCCGACCCGCACGGTGCCGTCGCCATCAACGATCGCAAGGCGGGCTAGCTCCAGCAGCCACGCACCGGGCACGTCGGCCAGTTCGGCCACCGCCGACAAAATGCTGCAGCGCACCAGCCAGTGCTCGTTGGCGGCAAAGGCCTCGCGTAGCAGGGGCCAGGCACGCTCCAGGCTGTAGCTCACGAGCGCGTTGGCGGCCTCGGCGCGCACGTTGGGGTCCTCGTCGCCGCGCACGGCAGCCACCAGAGCGTTCCAGCCCGTCTCGCTCTGCTTGTAGCCCAGGCCCGCGCAGCTGAGCGAGCGGATCATGAACATCTCTTGCTCGAGTCCCAGCAGCAGCAGCGGGATCGCCTGCTCGGGCGGGACCTCACGCAGGCCGGCGATGGCGGGCATGGCCCGCGATGGATCGCCGCTGGCCACGGCCTGACGCAGGGCCTCAAGGCTTTCGCCATCAAGAGGGATCTCAGCCATCGACCTGACGCAACGATGCGAGCAAGTGTCGGCGACGGCGGCGGCGGCCCACAACACTGCTCAGCAGCAACCCCGTGCCGATCAGCAGCGGTGGCAGCGCCTGCAGGCGGCTGGGACCGCTGTTGAGCAGCAGGGCCACCAGCGATAGCAGCACCAGCAGCGGCGCCGCCAGGGCGAGGGCACCCAGCAGCCTGGAGCGCTCCTTCATGGGTTTGCCATCCAGCGCAGCAGGGCCCGACTCAACACCCCGATTCCGACCGCCAGGCAGCGCTCATCGGGGTTGAAGCTGTTGCTGTGCAGGGGGCTGCACCCTTCGGGGCCTGCCACCCCCAGGCGAAACATGGTGCCGCGGGTGGCGGCGAGCAGCTCGGCGAAGTCTTCGGCGCCCAGGGATGGCTGCTCGAGCCACTGCACCTTGTCAGCCCCCAGGTGCTCGCTGGCCACCGACGCCACCAGCTCGGTGAGGGCGCGGTCGTTGTGTACGGGGGGTGAGATCACCCGGTAGCGCACCCTCGCTTCGCCGCCGTGGCCTTGGCAGAGGGCCTGCACGGTGTCCTCGATCCAACCGGGGAGCTGAGCGTGCACCTCGGTGTCGAGACAGCGCACGGTGCCCAGCAGGCGCACGTGATCGGCGATCACGTTGAACGCCTTGCCGCCCTCGATGCGGCCAAAGCTCACCACCACCGGGTGCAGGGCGTCGAGGCGGCGGCTGATCGCCTCTTGCAGGCCGCTCACGACCCGTGCGGCAATCCAGATCGCATCGGTGCTCTGGTGGGGCCTGGCGCCATGGCCCCCCTCGCCCAGCACCTCGACCTCGAGTTCGCCTGCCGCAGCCGTAAGGCTGCCGCAGCGCACGCCGATGCTGCCCACGGGGATGCTCGGGTACACGTGCACACCAAACAGGGCATCGACCCCGTCCATGGCGCCATCGGCCTTCATCCAGGCGGCGCCCTGGGCGGTCTCCTCAGCGGGTTGAAACAGCAGGCGCACCCGGGCGCTCAGGGCCTCGCTGCAGGACCCCAGCAGCCGCGCCACCCCCAGGCCCACGGTGGTGTGGATGTCGTGGCCGCAGGCGTGCATGAGCCCCTGCTGGCTCGAGGCATAGGCCAGGCCGGTGCGCTCCTCGACCGGCAGAGCATCCATGTCGACCCGCAGCGCCACGATCGGCGTGGGGCGCCCATCGGCCAGCTGCAGGGGGCCCAGCTCGCCGACCACGCCGGTGCGGCCGACGCCTTCGCGCACCTGCCAGCCCCAGCGCCTGAGCTCACCGGCCACGAGAGCCGCGGTCTGCTGCTCCTGGCCGCTTAGCTCGGGATGGCGGTGCAGGTGGCGCCTGAGCTCGATCAGCTCGTCGTGGGCGGCGTCCAGCGTGCTGCTGAGGTGTTGATCCAGCTGCGTCAGAGGGAGCGTCGTCACTGCCATCAGCTGGCCAAAGCGAGGAACTGCTGCAGAGCCTGGGTGGGCACCGGGGGCCAGCGCCGCATCGAG
>CAYFMB010000288.1:0-2548 GCA_964344095.1 uncultured Klebsiella sp. | reverse complement strand
TGATGACCAGCCTGCAGGCTGGCTTGTCTTAAAACGTCGGCCACAATGGAGCCCTGAGCTTGCAAACCGAACTTGGTTGGGCTGGCTGCACTGCTGTAGAGCGCGATCCCCAATGTGTCAGTGGTGCCTGGGTGTTCCGCGCTACGCGGATCCCAGTGACGGCCTCGTGAAACCGGCAACTTTGTTCAATTGGCTTTTGCGCTGCCTTGCACAGATGACCATGGTCATGACCATGGTCAAGTACACAAGGGATGGGCAGACACCTCAGCCCTCCCACGCATTCAGTCATCAGCCGGTATGGCTTTGTTCGAAAACCTGGAAGACGGGGTCTCTTTGGCGGAGTTGGTAGAGCTCTTTCTTGGGGTCACATCGGACCAAGCCCGTTTAGCCCTGCACCAACGCCACCGCACGCGAGAGGGTCAGTCCCATCACGTCGTAGATCATGAAGCCGTGCAGCAGGATCAGCAGGCGGGCCCGGGCTGAGGCCCCTTTGATGCCATTGATGGATGGTGAAAAGACAGAGGAAAAGGAGGCAACGAAATAGTCGATCACCCGTGGCTGCTCCGTCTCATGATCCAGATAAAACAGCTGGCTGCCGCGGCTGCGGGCCAGGTGATCGAGCCGCCAGTACACCCAGCCCCAGATCAACAGCAAGGTGGGCAGAAAAAAGATCAGTTGTGACATCAGCAGCAGGCGTGAACTGATGGTGTCAAACACCAGAATGTTGAGGCCGATCAATTGGATGATCATTCGTGCAATGAAGTAGATCCCGAAACAGTCATAAATCCTTCTGCTGAATGGTGATGCGGGACCCTTGATAGCTGCGGCGACGATCAACGGGCTCACGATTGACGCCACGAGTGGACCATAGATGTTGTAGGCGAAGGTGTTGAAAGAGGCAAAGCTCGCCATCGCTCGGTTGACGTGATCGAGCTCATGAACGTGAACCTGAAAAAAGACAACCTGAAAGACCAGCAGGCATTCGATTGCGAGTAGAAACAGCGCCTCCCAGTTGCGGCGATACTGCACCGGGTTCAACAGCTGAGGCCCGTGCCTTGTTGTCATCGCCAAGCCCCACTCCTGCCTGCACGTCGCTCGCCGCGGCTGCTTCTGTTGCGGCGATTCATCACGGTTTTGCGCGCTGCTGACAATCGCCGAGGCTTGCCCAAGACACCGGCGATCAAAATGGCGATGTACAGCTGACCAACAGCGGCGATCGCCACACCTGCTGTCAGCGCGGTGAGGTGATCCATGCGCAGCACCGGGCTGCCCAGGGTGGTGAGGCAGCCAAAAGAGGCCCCCAGCATCGTGGGGGCATGGGCGATGCCACCGGGCAGGTTGGCCACGGACGTTGGCAACTGGAACGCCTCCGGCTCCAACACCAGCAGCGAATTGAGGGCGATGCCACCGGCAAAGCCCACCATCAGATAACCGGCTGCGGCCCCCATCAGCACCGAGCCGTTGAACATCGGTTCTTCGATGAGGGCCTGGATCAAGGCCCAGACCAGATACAGCATCATGGCCAGCCAAACCACCAGGTGGCTTGGGCTGAGCTGCACCGCCAGCGACGGGTTGAAGCGCAGGGCGGCCTGCCACACCACCTCACTGATGAGGCAGACCAACCAGCCGGCGACGATCACCTGGCGGCGCACCATGATGCGCTCGAGGCGGCTGCGGGTGCGGCGCGAGACCCAGAAAAAGATCTGGCGCTGCAAGCGGTTTTGCGGCAGCAGCGGTGAATCGAGCACAACACCGACCCCACTCAGCAGCACATACAACAGCCCGATCAGGCGCGGTTCACGTTGCAGGCCGCTGAGGCAGATCAGCACGATCACCTCGATGGCCAGCAAGGCGCGGTAGTACTGGTGTCGCTCCTGCAGCAGGCGGGAGACCGTGCCCATGGTCATGGCATCGCTGCGCCAGGATCCCGCCTCCAGAGCCGGCCTGTAAGGTCAAGGCAGGACAGTTGTTGCGATAAGCGGTTTTGGCGCTTCCGGTCGTGGCCATCATCGGCCGCCCCAATGTGGGCAAATCCACCCTTGTGAACCGTCTGTGCCGCAGCCGCGAGGCGATTGTGCACGACGAACCCGGTGTGACCCGGGATCGCACTTATCAAGAGGGGTTCTGGCGCGATCGCACCTTCAAGGTGGTGGATACCGGCGGGCTTGTGTTCGATGACGACAGCGAGTTTCTGCCCGAGATTCGCGAGCAAGCCAACCTCGCCCTGGCCGAAGCCTCGGTCGCCCTGGTGATCGTCGACGGGCAGCAGGGCTGCACCGCTGCCGACGAGGCCATTGCGGTCTGGCTGCGTGGCCACAAGGTTCCGGTGCTGCTGGCGGTCAACAAGTGCGAATCGCCCGAGCAAGGCCTGTCTATGGCGGCCGAGTTCTGGGGCCTGGGTTTGGGGGAACCCCAGCCGATCTCGGCGATTCATGGCGCCGGCACCGGCGACCTGCTCGATCAGGTGATCAGTTTTTTACCGCCCACGGCCGAGGAGGGGGGAGAGGAGACGATCCAGCTGGCGATCATCGGCCGCCCCAACGTGGGC
>CAYFMB010000287.1:0-2561 GCA_964344095.1 uncultured Klebsiella sp. | reverse complement strand
AGGTACATGCCCAGGGCGCCAGCCAGGTATTGGTCGTCGCGGTACATGCGGGGCATGGTGTAGAAGTCGACAAACGCCGCTCCCACAAACAGCACGGTGCCAAAACCGGCGATGGCGAGCTCAAAGCCACCGGTGGTGAACATGCCGGGGGCAAAGAAGCTGCCGATGATCTGCACAAACATGGCGATCACCAGGCCCAGGATGCCAAGGCCCACTACGCCGCTCAGAGCCTGACCGACGTTGTCGCTCATGCGGCGGCCCATCACCGAGGCCACCACAAAGGTGATGCCGGTCGCCAGGGCGGCGGTGCCGACGGCGCCGATGCCGGCCGCGGCGACGGCGTAGCCGACGATGCCGCTCAGGGTGAAACCGGTGATCAGGCTGTAGGCCGCCAGCAGGGGCAGCGCGGTGGCGTTGTCCCCTTTATTGGCCACGTTCTGGGCCACAAAAAACAGAACGATGTTGGCGATGAAGGCGACCAGCATTAGCGGCATGAACAGGGCCGCGTTCGAGGCCATCAAGGCGAGACCGCCCAGCACGCCACCGGCGGTGAGCACCATGCCGCCGCCCACGTAGGGCAGCGCCTTGTTGACGACGTTGGGCCCCACCAGAGCGCTGGACTGCGCCTCGCGAATGGCCTGTTGAAAATTGCTGCTGGCCGGCATGACGGTCCAGAAATTCGACTGAAACCATCCTGCCAGCGTTGTCAGGGCCTTGCTGGTTTGTTGTTGCTGAAGGAGGTGTGGATCTCCCTATCGGCGCCAGATCTTGACGCCAATGAGGGCCACCGCGGTGCCGATGCACGACTCCACAAAGCGCAGCAACGCATTGAGCAGTGGGTTGAGGGCGGGATCCAGGCTGGCGGTCACCATGACGACGATCACGGTGATCGCGGCCAGGCGCCCGTGGTTGGGCACGTTGAGAGCCGTGCAGATCACTCCCGTGGCAAAGATCGCCAAGGCCATGCCCAGCGGGTGAAACGGCAGCAACGACAAGTACACCGCACTGGTTACGGCGCCTATGGCCGAGCCCAACACCCGCAGCGACGCCGAGTTGCGGGTGTCCTGGGGCGTTAGCTGGGTGACAACGATGGCTGAAATCGCGGACCAAAGGCCCCCGATCTTGGGCAGATAACCCGGAAACAGGCTGGTGAACGCGCATCCCAGCACGTAGGCCACCAGGCTGGCCACGGCGATCGCAGCTGGGATGCGCAGGTGTTCGGCTCGGTTCACGGGGTGGATCGGGGTGGTCTGCTATCCAACCGTTTTCTGCCGCCGCTCGCCACTGCCCGTTGGTCGCGTTCGGCGTAGGCATTGACCAGGCGCTGCACCAGCGGGTGACGCACCACATCGGCGGCGGTGAGGCGGCAGATGGCTACACCCTCAATGCCTTCGAGCACTTCGGCTGCTTCATGCAGCCCACTGGTGACCCCCATCGGCAGGTCAATCTGCGTGGGATCCCCGGTCACCACCATGCGCGAGTTTTCGCCCAGGCGGGTCAGCACCATGCGCATCTGCGCGGTGGTGGTGTTCTGCGCCTCGTCAAGAATGACAAAGGCGTCGGCGAGGGTGCGGCCCCGCATGTAGGCCAGCGGGGCGATCTCAATCACGCCCTTCTCAAGCAGGGCAGCGACTTTCTCTGGCCCCAGCAGCATGTGCAGGGCGTCGTAGAGCGGACGCAGGTAGGGGTCGACCTTCTGCTGCAGATCCCCGGGCAGAAAGCCCAGCCTCTCGCCAGCTTCCACGGCCGGTCGGGTCAGGATCAGCTTCTCGACCTTGCGTTCCTGCAGCAGACGCACGGCCAGGACGGTGGCCAGAAAGGTCTTGCCGGTGCCGGCCGGCCCCAGAGCCACAGTCAGGTCGTGCCGTTCCATGGCCTCGACGTAGGCCTTTTGTCGCAGGGTGCGCGGCCGCAGCAGGCGTCCGCTCTGGCTGCGGGCCAGGACCTGCTGGCCCAGTTGCTGATGCTCCTGGCCCCTGCCTGTGTCGAGGGCCGTTAGGGCGGTCTGAAGATCAACCGCACCAACAACCTGTCCCTCATGCCAGAGGGGTTCGAGCATGGCGATCAGGGCGCCAGCCCGTTGCAGCTGCGCATCGGTGCCGCGCAGCTCGAGATCGAGACCGCGCAGCACCAGCGAGATGCCCGTGAGGGCCTCAATCCGACGCAAGGTGGCTTCACCGTTGCCGGCAAGAGCCAAAGCTGCCTGAGGGTCAGGCAGCTTGACGACCACAGGAGCCCCAGGCATGGGGGCTGCGATCAGGCTTCTGCAGCGCTGTCGTTGGACGTTGCCGCTTCTGCGGCCGCAGCTTCAGCAGCTTCCTTGGCGGCAGCCTCTGCGGCGGCCTTGGCCTCAGCGGCTTCTTTGGCAGCCTGCTTGGCAGCTGCTTCGCGGGCATCGGCCTGCTTTTTCTGGCCGACGACCACCGAAGGCCGCACGGTCTTCTCGAGCAGTCCGCCCTTCTCGAGCAGCGAGCGCACGCTGTCGGTGGGCTGGGCGCCCTGGTTGAGGCGATGGCGGATCGCCTCAGCGTCGAGACGGGTCTCCTTGGTGCGGGGGTTGT
>CAYFMB010000286.1:0-2562 GCA_964344095.1 uncultured Klebsiella sp. | reverse complement strand
CAGCGCAGCAATGCGCTGTTCGGCTTCGCTGAGATGGCGAATGCAGAGCAGCGCTACGGTCCAATCCGTCAGGCTGCTGGCCCCGGCTGGTGGCAGGCTGGGTCCCGTGGTGTCGAGTTGTGTTGTCGATAACGCCTGAAGATGCAGGCGGTTGTTGCGCAGTAGATCCAGGGTTAGGTGATCTCCGGCCTGCAGAAAACCCAGTGTGATCGGCTGGGTCTCGAGGGCCTCTTGATTTGGGTTTGACATGCCGACACGCACCAGGCCTTTGCTGATGCTCAGGCAATTGCCGCCGTGAAGCATTTTGGCGTCGAGCAGCAGCGTGTGTCCAGCTCGAATCTGCATGCCCGGTTTTGACTTAGTCATCGTCATGGGCATAACGGCGATACAGAAAGTCGAGGGCGTGGTTGCGAAGTTGGCCGTAACGTGGGTCGTTCTGAATCTCGGCATAGCTGCGTGGACGCACAAAGGGCACGTCCACGATTTCACCGATGGTGGCCGACGGCCCATTGGTCATCATCACGATGCGATCGGCCAGAAACAGAGCTTCGTCAATGTCGTGAGTGATCATCAAGACCGTTGGTTTGTGTTCACGCCAGATCGCAAGCAGTTCTTCTTGGAGCTCTTCTTTGGTGATCGCATCAAGAGCGCCAAAGGGCTCGTCGAGCACGAGCACGTCTGGTCGCACAGCCAGCGCCCGGGCGATGGCGACCCGCTGGCGCATGCCTCCTGAGATTTGGTCGGGTCGTTTGTGGCGTGCCTCAAGCAGGCCGACCATCTCCAGGTGATGGTCCACCACCTGGGCCTGGGTCTTGGCATCCAGCTCAGAGCGCGCTGCTTTGACGGCCAGAGCAACGTTTTGCTCAACCGTTTTCCAGGGCAACAGTGAGTAGTTCTGGAATACGACCATGCGATCTGGGCCTGGTCGCTCAATCGCAACATTGTTAATGCTGACAGAGCCGCTGCTGGGCTTTAAGAAACCCGAAACCATGTTGAGCAGCGTTGATTTGCCGCAGCCTGAATGGCCGATCACGCAAATAAACTCGCCCTTGGCAATGTCGAGATTGATCTCGCGTAGCGCTTCAAAGGGGCCGCGTTTCGTCTGGAAAATTTGTCCGACATTGCGGAATTGCAGGTAGCCCTGATCACGTTCAAGCGAATCGGTCGTGGCCATTGGAGAAGATAATGAAACGGTCATCGAATTGCCGCAACTGGAGTTGAACCGGTGGCTGTGCTTGGTAACTCCACAGGGGCCACTGTGGCGCCTTTTTGATAGGGCAGTTGCTCGAGATAAGCGAGTGGATTGTTCTGATCAAAAGCCAAGCCATCGACCAGTTGCAGAGGTTGCCAATCGGGTGGAAGGGCGGTGAATCCAGCCTCCTCAAGGGCCTCGGTGCAGAGGTCATTGCGATAGACCTGAGACAACACTTCGAGCCGGTTGCTAGGGAAGGGTGATAGGCCCCAACGGCTGAATTGGGTCAGGATCCAGCCGCCCTCTGCTGCATTGGCCAGGTGGGCGCGCTGGCTGTGATAGCGGTTGAGTGGTAACCCTTTGCCAAGCGGTTCAGGGGTACCCAGCTCGAGCTGCCGCTCCAGTGCAGGTCTGGAATCTGGTCCGAGCCATTGGGGCTGCCCCAGCAGGGCGACCAGATTGTCGTGTTCACGGAAGTCTTCGCAGAGCTGACCTCCTTGCATCAGGGCGGCGCAAAGGCGCCGCAGGGTCTGGGGGTGTAGCTCGGCCCAGGCTTCATGGCAACAGAGCACCTTCTCGGGATGATCGCTCCAGATGTCCAGATCGGTGGCCAGCACATCGACAAGCCCTGCATCCAAGGCTTTGGCGACGCGGTAACGACCGGCAATGAATCCGTCGATTTCGCCAGCCAGCAACGTGGCTTCCATGGCCAGAGGCGACAGACCAATCAGTTCAACGTCGCGATCTGGATCGATGCCGCCGCTTGCCAGCCAGTGGCGCAGCAGCAGCTCCTGCATGTTGCCCTGCTGAGCCACGGCGATGCGCAAGGGCCACTCTCGCCCCTTGATCCGTTCGGCAAAACTGGCCAGATCGGTGATGCCCATGTCGCGGAACCGCCGTGCCAGGCACAGGGCATTGCCGCTGCGGGTCACCGTCATCGGTGTGATCGCAGGCCAGGGCTCTGCGCCATGCAGTCCCATGGTCAGGGCCAGAGGAGTTGTGGCTGAGGTGATCGCCACATCCAGCTCGCCATTGATCAGCCGGTCTTCAAGCGTCTGCCAACGATCGAAGGCAATCGGTCTGAGCTCCAGCTGCGCCGCCTTGAGGAGTCCGCGTTCCATCGCCATGGCCAGTGGTGCCACGTCGAGGCCCGGCAGATAGCCCAGTCGGATGCAGGACTGGGTTTCCTGGATGGGGCTGCTCAGGCGTTGGCGTTGCTGCTTGCGTTGTTTGAGGCGACGTTGTTGTTGCAGGAAGTTGATCAGTTCGCTGCGCAACCGGTAGTAGTCGGGATGCTCCATCACCTCCAGTCGCTGGCGCGGTCTGGGCAGATCCACATTGAGGATCTGACCGATGCCGGCGGCAGGGCC